>JAJYVN010000082.1 GCA_021791995.1 Bacillota bacterium | reverse complement strand
CGCCCCGTTCGGCAGCATGTCACCGGGCTCTATCTCCGGCGCAAAGGGCCCGGCAAACTCCATCGGCATGCGGCGGCGTTTGCGGGACGCATCGACACAGAGGTTCGTCGCGATCTGGAAGAGCCAGGTCTTCACGCAAGCCTGTCCGAGGAACCCATCCCGGCCACGCCAGGCCCGGAGCAACGTCTCCTGCACGACATCGTCCGCGTCGTGGATCGATCCCAGCATGCGGTAGCAGTAGCCTGTGAGCGCCCGGCGGTAGGTCTCGAAGTCGAGCGTCGTCAGCTGCCATCCCCCCTCCCGGCGTCGGGATTCGTCCTCGCGACCCATTTCCCTGGACTTGGTCGCGAGGTTGTCGCTCAACCGACCAGTTTGCGAGGCGGTTGTCGTCTCAACCCCATGGAAGGGAGAATCCGAGCGGGAGGGGTTGTGTTGCAGAACTGGGTACCCACAATCGGGGCGATCACGCTCTTTGAGGACGATCTCGCCGAGGCGAAGGCGTTCTACCAAAGGGTCTTTGACACACCGCCACGCTTCGAGGACAGCAACTCGGTCGCGTTCAACTTCGGGTCGACGACCATCAACCTCCTGAAGACGACCGCCGCGCACGACCTCATCGCTCCGGCCCGGGTGGGGACCCGGCAGTCGGGCGTGTACGGAGAGCTCACCATCTCCGTCGACGACGTCGACGCCGTGTGTGCGCACCTCCGGGACGTGGGCGTGGCGCTCCTCAACGGTCCGACAAACCGCCCCATCGGCGTACGGACCGCTGCCTTCGAGGACCCATCGGGCCACGTCTGGGAGGTCTCCCAGGACCTGCCGTCGAGGTTCATGCTCTTGCTCCGAGTTCCCGATGGGCTCCACCTGAGCGAATCGGAGCGGAGTGCCATGCACGAGGGCCTGGACGCGTGGCGCGCCGACCTGACCGCACGCGGCGCACTCGTCATGGAAAGCGAGCTCCTGGGCGGCCCGAGCGCTCGCGAGGTACGGATGCGCAACGGCGCGCCAGAGGTGCACAGTGGCAGGTCGGTTCGGGAGGCTGAGCCCGTCACGGGGTTTGTGATCGTCGAGTGCGCGACTCTCGAGGAGGCCGTCGCCATCGCCCTTCGTACGCCTGTTGCCGCCTTTGGCACCGTCGAGGTCAGGCCGTTCGGTTTCTAGGCACGGACTGGTCGGCATCGCGGTCCGGTAAGCGGCCGCCAGCCACGCGTGCGGCGGGGCGCGAGGGCGAACGTCTGAGCACAACATCCGGGGGCGGGAGCAAAGAGGACGCGGGAGGGGTTTTCGTTGGCGACGCTACAGGCGAACGTCTCGGTCGTTACCCTGTTCGAGGACGACCTCGACGAGGCGAGGGACTTCTACCAGCGGGTGTTCGGACAGGAGATGCTGTTCGAGGACCCGGACTCGGTGCTCTTCAAGTTCGGCGGCACATTTCTCAACCTTCTCAAGCGGGCTGCGGCGCGCGAGGCCCTGACGCCTGGGCCCGTGGCGGACCGAACGGCCGGTGCGCGCTGCCAGCTTACGATCTTTGTTGACGACGTCGACGCACGGTGCGAGCACCTACGAGCGACAGGCGCGGAGCTCCTGAACGGGCCGATGAACCGACCATGGGGCATGCGGACGGCCTCCTTCAGGGATCCGTCCGGCCATATCTGGGAGATCGCCGGGCCTGTCCTAGGCGACCGGCCGGGTCAGGCGGTTGTCCGCTCGCGCGGGCCGGAGAGGTAGGCGCCCGTCGTGCCCCGTCAGAGGGCGAACACGGAGCCCGAACCATCCGGTCGGGCCAAGTCCCCAGGTTCATCGCTCGGCGCGCGCGCACAACCGGACGAACTCAAGCGGCGCTCGGCGCGAACGCGGCAGCCGCGCTAGGTCCAGGGCATCCACGGCACGCGGGACGCGCCTGATCTTGCGTTCGGTCACGAAGTCGCGGACGTCGCTCTCAGGCAAGGCCGTTCGGCACGCGATCCGGCGCTTGGTCTGGTGACACGTGGGGAGGTCGCCGCTGGACCGGAGGGATCGCGCCCAAGGGACCGGTATCTCCCGGGAGCGCCCGGCGGCGCTCGGGCCTGAGGCCCTGGTGGCCTCCGCGCCGGCCCGCCCGGCTGGGGTGGGGATCCAGGCGGAGGCCTACCAAGGCACGTCCGACTTGAGCGCAGTCGAGCAAGCGACCGACATCGTGCCGGCCCGCGTATGCGTCTTGTCCGTGGACGGCCCTACCTCGCCGACCGCCAAGCCGACTGGTGCGCTCACGCTCAACCTGGAGAGCGTCGCGTCGACCGCCCCTGGTGCGAACGGGAAGGACCGCTGGCCGGATCGCCGCCATCCATGCCGCGCCAGCGCAGCAAACAGTGGCCACGTTCCCCATCCGCCTCGGCACCACCGGGATTCCCAATGTTGTCCCGCTTACGCCAAGTTACTGCGGTGTCGGGTGAGGTCCCGAACGGCACGCGCGGAGGGTGCTAACAACCCTTCAGAAGACGCAGTTACACCTGTGTGTCCAAGCCCTTGCCGGACGCAACGCTGGCGATAGGGTTCGCCCGGCGACACGCTGATTAAGAGTTGCTGGACGGCGGTGACAGCCTGCAACGCCTGGCGACGGAAACCGTCATCTGACGCGGTTTCTGGCACCCGTTGAGCCCAGGTCATACCGCCCAGCAACGCCCAACAGCGTGGCTTTCGTTAGAAGTTCCGTTAGAAGTCGGACCCTGCCCGGACCCCCAGCAATGGACCTCGGTCGCGGCCTCCGCGGTCGGGGTTCGGCGTGCTAAGGTGCGCGATACACGCCAGAGCCGGTCCGTTGTCTATTGATCCGGGCGAAGATCACGCCTCATAGGAGCCCTGAACCATGACGTATACCGACGTGCCGGAGTTGGGCGCCGCCCTCCATCTACCCTCACTCGGGACAATCTCGTAGGATTCTCCGCGTCACCGGAGAAGTAAGCCGACGCATGACCATGACCGAGAACGCAGAGAGGTGCGAGCCATGGCAGGTCTGCTAAGGGGCATCGGCCACGGCGCCGTGGTCGTGTGTCTGGCTCTCGTGGCTGTGATAGGGCCCGTTGCCGGGCCGGGCGCCGGCGCGGCTACACGGCAGTTGCCAGCCGTCTCGGTGGTCGATGGCAGCGAGCACGTGACGTTAAGCTGGGCATCTGGTGCGCCTTCCTTTGCGGTCCTCCGGTCCACATCGGGTAGCCAGCCGGTGGAGATCGGTAAGACGCATGTTCCATACTTCGTGGACACGCACGTGGTGCCGGCGGCGGAGTATCAATACTGGATTATCGCATACAGCGGTCAACATCGCTTTCTGTGGCGGGAGGGCCCGATCCGTGTCCACACCTGGAGAACGCTTCAGAGCATAGAGGCGATGTATAAGGGCCGCATTGGCTTCGTGGACGGGCCCGACGGTTTTGGGTTTCCGTGGGCCCTGCCCCTGGGCAGTGGGCTTTGGGCGACCGCCTACTTTGCGGATCCGATTGGCGCTAAGCATGTGACCATCGGTACTCGAGGCAGTTTACAGATGAAGACGTCGTTGGCCTATGCGGATCCCGTGCACGACATTAGCATCGTGTCCACTGGGAACAGCCCTACCGAACTGCTCGTTGGCGCGACAACAGCGCGCGCAGGGCAATCAGCCGTTATCGTGGCAGATCCGGCCACTCCAGGTTTGCTGGCCGCCGCACCAAAGACCGTGTCGCTGTGGTTTTGGGATAGCTGGTCGCCGGGGTACCCGCGCGTGATACATGCAAAGCGGTACCGCGTTAGTGGCCTTGTGGCCATCAAAATGACTCGCCATAACCTTGCACAATGCCTCGCGAACGGTAGTGCGTGCGCAATAGATGGTTCGCCTGTCACGAATCGGTGGGGGCAGTTGCTGGGGTTTGCCGTGATTCGTGCGGTGCCCGGCATTCACGGTACCTCAGACGTGTCATTCTACATGGTGCCGTGGCGTTACGTGCGCTTTGACGTTGGCCTGACCCTCCATCAATAGGTTCGACTTTGGCCTGCGCGAAGGACCGCCAACGTGTGACTGCATAGCCGTCGAGGGCTACAACCGGAGCGGTTCGACGCTAAACTTGCTGTATCAGGCTTCGCCTTCGGGAGCGGCGGTGTAAGTACGATGACCTCTTCCAGCGGGGGGACAGTCGAACCACGCGTTCTGGGTCGAGAACCAGGCGGCGGCGGATGAGCCCTTGGGGGTGGAGGCGTGGGCCGAGCGCCCTATCGCGGTGGCCGTTGCTCTGGATAGGTGCGGTGAGCCGGTGTCGCGCCTTTCAAGGGCCTTGGCGTAAGCGGGACAAGCTTCCCCGATGTTGTCCCGCTTACGCCAAAAGTCCCGCGGTGCCCGTCGTGGCGGGCTTTGCGGGCAATCCGAAGCGTGCAAACGGGCTGGTGCACTGGGTACCCACAGCGTCGCGTGGAAGCCCGGAGCGCCCCTCGATCGTGGCTGTGTGTCTCGCCCGCTGTGAGGCACGACCGCGGCAAAGTCGTGAGTCGCGTGGCGATGTCAGGGTGGGCGTCCAAAGCGGCCGGGTATGAGGTTCTAGGCGTCGCACAGGGGGACCCCGGGTACCGACGCGCTCTCGTGAGCCAGGTTGCCGTTGGAGGCTGTCGCCCTTGCGAGAAGCAAGCGCGAAGGTAGCCGGCGTGGCCCACGAGCTGTTGACGCGGGCGACCGGCGTCTGGCCTTCGGCCATTGCCGAGCCGACGTGTAAACTCTTGTTTAGTTGCTAGCTCGCTGGTGTGGGGCACAGGGAGACGCTTCCCGGCGGGGCTGCTGCGCTACGGGCCGGGTGCGTGACATCGTTCCGGGTTCGAGGATCTCCAGAGGGGGTCCTCGACCGCTCCAGCTCCACATGCTCCACTTGACGAGATGGAGCTCCGCTGACATCATGGGGCTGGGAGGTGCATTGAGAATGGCGACCGACCGGGTGGATCTGGTCATAGTGGTCAACGGCGAGGCAACGACGATTGATGCCCAAGAGTCCGAGGAGCTCCGTGCCGTAGTCGAACTAGCGCTAACGCGAACGCACAACGAGGGCCGTCCACTCGACGAGTGGGAGCTGCGCGACTCTTCGGGCGCCATTCTCGACCTGAACCGCAAGGTGGGCTCGTTCGACTTCCGACCCGGCACAACGCTATTCCTTAGCGTGCGGGCAGGGATTGGTGGCTAGTCAGGTGCCGCAGGTCGTCGACCCTGAAGTGTCCAAGCGAAAGTTCGATCAGATGATCGAGTCCTTTGGCCGGTACGAAGATACATACCGAGCGAGAGGCTGGTTTCTGATCACGGCGGCATTCCCAGAGGCAGTCGTCCTCATGGCGGCCCCTCAGCTGGAACCGCCGACACTAGTCGCGTGCCTGAAACTGGACTACACGAACTACGACGCCTATCCGCCGTCCGTCACGTTTGTACATCCGTTTAATCTCAAGCCTCTTATGGCGTCGGAAGTACGCCTCCCTCTGTTCCAGCAGGTAGCGTTGGGCGAGGACGCTACACCGATTGCCGGCATCGGACTTAAGCAGAGGTTGCCGTTGCTTCAGGCCTACCAACCGACCGACTTGCCGTTCCTCTGCTTGGCCGGTGTACTCGAATACCACATGCATCCCGGACATACTGGCGATCCGTGGGAGCTCTATCGCTGCGAAGGCAGGGGACGGATTGAGTACCTGCTTGAGCAAATCGATAAGTACGGCGTCCGCCCACTTACGGGTTATGCTTTGGGCTTACGGATCACTGGTTACACCATTGGTGAGCCACCCCGATGACCTTGCATGACTGCCGCTTCCTTGCGAGTCCGTCCGTTATAGCTACCACGAACGGTGCGTTTCGCTTAGGAAGAGATCGCTATGAGGTCATGGTTCTGTGGGCAGGACAAGTTGAAGGCTCCGTGTGCCGCGTTGTCCAGGCGTTGGTTCCTCGGCAAACCACGTGGAAGACGAACGCGGGCCTCTGTGTTGAGGTCGACGGCAACGAACTCTTCAACGTGAATCGCGCTCTATATAGTGCCCGCCAAGTATTGGTGGCGCAGGTGCACACACATCCGACAGAGGCCTTTCACTCCCAGACGGACGATCGCTACTGTATCGCCACGACAGCGGGCGCCTTATCGATTGTCGTGCCTTCGTTTGGCCGGTTCGGCCTGTTCGGTCCGGGAGTGAAAGCCTACAGACTGCACGCAGGTGCTTGGCGCTTGCTGTCTGCACCTCTTGCCTCGATCGTGGAGGTCGAACCATGGCACTAGCTGATTACTATCGACGAAACGTGCTGGCGGCGTCTGGTTCTATCTTGGGCCTGAATGAGGATACGTACGTCAACCGGATGTCCGAGGTTCAGGTGGGATTGGCGTTCTCTTCGGGGGTGTGGAGCAGCGTGGAGGGCCGAACGCTGCTCGAGTTGCTCGTTCGCCTCATGGCACGAGTCTACCCGCGCCTGATCCTTCATACTGACGTCCATGGGCCGGCAACAGACCGCCTTGCGCGCCTGGCTCGTGCGATCAATCCGGCTATCCAGTGCACAATCGGGTCGCAGCGGGCTAGCTTTGACATCGTTGTGGGGGCTGCCGATGCTCGGTGCGACAGGGCCATATTCGCCGGAAGCGATGGCTGGACTACCCGCGTCTCCACGGATACCCCGTCCAGCGTCGGAAGCTCTGGAAACCCGTTCGGCGCGGCGGCCGGGGCGTGCTTGGCCGCCGCGCTGCTATTTCGATCTGTATTTGAGGTCGACGTCCCTGCCAAGGAGACGATCCACTACTCTTTGTTCGAGGCGTTGACAGCGCCAGGTCAGCAGGTTGGGTCTTGGCATGAGCAAGGTCTCGAGCTGGACGGGCCGACAGCGTTGGTTGGGTGCGGCGCCGTTGGCAATGCTGCGGCGTTTGTCCTCGGACAATGTTCGCTCCGCGGCACCGTTGCTGTGATCGACCCCGAAGATGTTGACCTGGGTAACCTCCAACGCTACGCATTGACAGTTCGTCAGGATGTCGGGCGAGCAAAGGTGGACGTCGTCAAGCGAGCCCTATCAGGAAGCGGCGCACGCATTGTAAGAATGCCGGTTCCGTGGGATCAGGCTGCTGCACTCAAGCGCTTTCGTTGGTCGCACGTTATAGTCGGCTTGGACTCGGCAAGGGCACGACGGGATGTGCAGGCAAGTCTCCCCTGTTGGGTCGCGAACGCTTGGACTCAGCAGGATGACCTCGGTGTTTCCGTTCATCCACGCTTTGGCGAGGGTGCTTGCCTTTCATGCCTCTATCTACCCGGTGGGCCCTCTCGGAGTGAGGACGAAATCGTTGCTGCGGCACTCGGCATACCGGAGTTGAGCAGAGAGGTGAGGCGGCTGCTCTATAAGGGTGACGCCGTTCCAATCGAGATCGCGAGGATGATCGCAGAGCGCTTGCACGTACCTATTGACGACGTTGTTGTGCAGGGCGCTCACGGCATCCGCAATCTCTACTCAAACGGTGTGTGCGGGTCCTTGCTGGTAACGACAGCGACTGGTGAAACCGACTACGTGCCGCTTCCCCAACAGAGTGTCATGGCCGGAACCTTGCTCGCTGCAACTCTGGTGCTCCATCTGTCCGGCTACCGACAGGAATCGACACAGATCCACAGAATGAACATAATGCGCCCGTTTGCGCCTGCGACATCCTTGCCCGCAATGCCAGACCCACGGGGAATCTGCATCTGCGCCGACGACGACTACGTCGCCACGTACCAGCAAAAGTGGCATTTCGGCAAACGGCGTAGCTCCCGACCGGAGGGAGGCTCGCCGAGTGGCGCGCCGAATCATATACCGATACATGAAGCGAGATACTGAAGACCCGGCCAAGCCCATGGTGGGTGACGGGGTGTGCGAACTCGGCGTCCGGGTCCCCCGGGACGTCAAGCCGAGCGATGCTGGCTACGTGCGCACCAAATCCGGCGGCATGTCCGTTTCCCTGAGCCCGAGCAGCTTGCCCGTTGTCTTCGTGGAGGCATACCCCGTTTGGCAAATGGACGCTGACGATCTACCTGCCAGTTTGTACCTGGCCGGCGGGCTTACGGGTGTGGAGAACGTTGGGCACGCACTTGTGAAACCGGCCCATAAAATGAAACTGGCTGAGTACCAGCAAGCACTGGCGAACACGCAAGAACTTTGGGAGGAGGTGTCGACATGGCCACCGGCGACGTCTTCCGCAGAGCCGTTGAATCCGGAGGAGTAACGAGACTCCGCGAGAAGGTCCAGAACCTAGTCGACCAAGGTGTCGAGCGTGACTCGATTCATCTTGAGTTGACGCGCCTGCTTGAGACGTTCGAGGAGCATGGAAGATCCGAACTCGCGGATGCAACTCGCGATGTGATCGCTATGCTGTCGGGTTGGTCGTCTCCCGATGCAGTAATTGTCCGCCGAGCCCTGGGAGGCGTAGTTGGAACGTTTGTGTCGGTCGGCAGCCAGGTTTTGCGGGCAGATACGACGGCCCGTGTGTGGACAGATCGAAATTGGGCAGCCAGCGTACGCGAACAGTTGTTTCCTCTAACGGTGACCGACCAGCCATATGTCGCTGTGCTCGACCTTGTTGGGGTGTTGGCCACTCCCGCCGTGTTGGAGGAGCTGCTTCTCCCCGTGGCCATGGGTATTCGAGCTGGTGCTTACGGTCAAATGTCGCTAGTCGTTTACACCCATGACCGCGCGACGGCTGGATTCATCGAAGCGTTGGCCTCTCGCTTTGAGGTACCGATCTTCGTGGGCGTTACCAAGCGCTGGCTCGACGTACCGGAGATCTGGCCAGCGGGCGAGTTGACGGGAACTGAACGTGAAACGCTAGCTGTGCTGGCCACGCATGACGGTGCAGTCACCGCGTCTGAACTCGGAGACATTCTCGCGATATCGTCCACGGCGGCCGGTAACCGGCTGGCTCGCTTGTCAGAGAAGTCCTGGGTGTTCAGGTTCCGAGGATCAGGCACAGTTGGCGACGTGTTCGTTGATCCTCGCGTGAGCGCCCCAAACCCACGAGACGTTGGATTGAGCGCGCGCGTCATCAAGCATATCGATGTGGCGTCGCATACTAGAGGCGAGAAAGAGGTGCCACCTACCCCAGTCGTCCGTCGCGGTGGGAAAGCCGGGGCCAAGGCTAGGAAGAGCGTGGCTGTGGGCGGGCGTGAAGCCCACGAGCGGTAGATGGCTAATCGAGTCGTCACCCAGGTGGTTTGGACCGCCTGGGCTCTATGTGTTGATCCCGCCGATAGCGAACCTCATCGTCTGGTCGCGTAAGGAAACCCGTGTTTGCCAGAGACCTTCGGTGATGGCCTTGGCCCTCACTGGAGAGCTTAGAGGAACGGATGCGACCGGGGGGTACGGGTGAAGCCGTCGGCGCTCGATGGCCTGCCTCGAGCGTACGACTCGGCCAGTTAACCGTGCTCTGAAAGTGCGGTTTGGGTCATGGTTCACCCCGGATTCGTTGCCAACTTCGGGTCTACCCTGATGGCACACCTTCGCACGGACCCGGCCGGCGCGTCGTCAGCGTGCCAGCCGGGTCAGTTTCTCGGTGTTGGCACACATCTGCCCGAGGGTCCTGACCCTGTTGGCACATGGCGAGGGCTTCGCGCCACAGCGCGCGGAGACGGCGACGGACGGCCTGCTGCGCCACTGCCATGCCACTCACACTCTCCCGGCCGGAAACGTCCGAAGAGAGTTGGGTCGGGGTGGTCTGGGTCGTGCTCTTGGGCCGGAACAGATAGCCGACAACTTTCGTGCGTGACTGACGCTGCCCAGGGGACGCCGCCGAGACCCCGAAGCCGAAGGGTAGCCGCCGCGCGAGGAGGGAATCCGCTTGCAGGTCCAGCACCGTGCGAAGGGCCGCCGCGTCGGTGCACTCGTGGCCTTGCTTTTCCTGTCCCTGGCCGTCCTCGCATCCGTCGTGCCGGGTACACCAGCAGTGGCTGCCACAGGCAGACCCACGCTTCACCTTTCACCCGCCTCGGGACCGCCCGGCACGGTTATCACCCTGCATGGCTACGTGCCGGGCCTTACGGCGAAGAACCTCCAGGCCTTGGGCGGCGTCACGATATGCCTGGACGGCTGCGCCCACGGCTTCACCGATCAGAGCGCGCCGGTGCGGTACACGGGCAACGGCCAGTTCACGGCGCGTCTGACGCTTCCTAAGGTGCCCGTTCTCACGGCGTTCGGACCGCTCGTGCTCACCGATGGGACGTACACCGTGGGCTTCACCTGCATCGGCCCGAGTCCGGCTGGTTGCCTCTCCAGCACGATGGCGAGCGCCCCGTTTCGGGTCGAGGGTGCGACGACTCAGGAGGCCCACGCCTGTAGTGCTCAGGAGGTCTGCGCGTCCCTTGTCTTCTCGCCGGCTGACGCGCGCCCGGGCCAACTCGTCCGTGTCACTGGCTTCGCGCCGCTGTCGCCCGTGATCGGCCAGCCATTCGGCTACAACCTCGCGCTCAGGCAGGGCGGGCACACCGCGACCTTGAGCGCGGTGACGCAGGGCATGGACGGCCGCCTGTCCGCTACCTTTCGTATGCCGGCGGTTCTCGGCGGTATCGGTACGGTGTCAGCGGGCGTGACCCACGTTGCCCTCCAGTACCAGTTCAACAGCGCGGTGCCCAGTCACGGCGCGTTGCCGCCGGGTGTCACGATCGAGCGGAAGGGACATGAGTACGGCTACGAGCTCATCAGCCTGGCGTCCGCACCCTTGCGGGTCCTCGGCCTGACCGGCTGGGCGTCCGTCGGGGCCCTCGCGCCGAGGGCGATCCGCTGGAGCCAGCCCCTGCCGTTTGCCGTCCGCGCAGGTCATCCGCAGGACATCGCCTACTGCGCGCCGGGCGCCATCCGCATCACGACCGACGGCGGTCGCACCTGGCAGAGCGTCGCGACGGAGGGGGCCGCCGTGCGCTCGATGTCGACTGCCTACCCGATCGCGTACAGTCTCAAGGCTCCGGCCCCGAACCCGACGTGTAGCGCGGTCCTCTGGGATCCGAACGACGCGCACACCTTCT
>JAJYVN010000081.1 GCA_021791995.1 Bacillota bacterium | reverse complement strand
TTATTGTCATGCCCACACGTTAACCGCTACGGTGCCGTTTGTCCAGCCCTCACTTGTGGGCAAAGGGCAGCCCTAGGTATCGTATGCTGTTCCCTGCTCCGGACTGCCCAGGGCTCCAATTCGGTCGGCTCTTCGACGGAAGGGGAACCTCCAGCTCTTCAGTTGCGTTCCATCGGCGCCCATTGCTACCCGACACGGGGTGTTCTTTACTATACTATCGACGCATGCGAAACCGACTCGAGGAGGGCGGACGGGCGCATGCGTGATCCGTCCCTCCCCAAGGGGGCCTTCCGAATTCTGTGGAAGGGACTGGCCCCCAAGCCGGTGCATTGCCGAGATGAACCGGCTTCAGCCGGGTGATCGCTTGTAAGAATGCCGGACCGCCGTGCCAATCCCCGTCGGGCGCGGCGGCGAGGGCCAGTGCGGGGAACGGGAAGGGAGACGCTTGTGGATACGACGACCCAAGGGCAGGACGCGGAGTCGGTCACACACGACAGCGGCCTCGTTGCGCTCTCGGAGGCGATGCGTGCTTTGGCGGATGAAACGCGCCTGCGGATCCTTTGCCTGCTTCGCGACCAGCCGCGCTATGTATATGATCTGACGGAACGGCTGGGCATCAGTCAACCACTGGTCTCCCACCACCTGAAAATCCTAAAGGTGGCGGGACTTGTGTGCTGTCGCAAGGATGGACAACTCGTCTCCTACTCCGTCCGGATGGGGACCTTTCGGCGCCTCGGGCTCGAAGCCCTGTGGTTGAACGGCGGTGCGTTGGCGCTCGTGGCCCAAGAACTTTCGCAAGATTAGCGCGGTTGCCCCCGGACGAGCAGGAACGGCGAGCTGTGGATCAAAACATATACATGCGACCATCGCTTGTCGCGCGGCTCGTGGCAACCCGCGAGCAAGGGAGGCTTTCGCATATGCAGTATCGCCTCTTGGGACGCACCGGGGTCCGGGTATCACCGCTCTGTCTCGGCTGTATGAATTTTGGTAACCGCACCAATGAGGAGGACGCCATTCGGATTATTCACGCAGCACTCGACGCCGGCATCAACTTCCTGGATACAGCGAACGTTTATAGCCGCGGCGTCTCCGAAACCATCGTTGGCAAGGCTTTGGCGGATGGTCGACGCGAAAGGGTTATCCTCGCCACCAAGGTGCACGGCAAGATGGGGGACGGGCCGAACGACCACGGCAACCACCGCCAGCACATCTTCCAGCAGGTCGACGCAAGCTTGCGGCGCCTCAACACGGATTACATCGACCTCTACCAGATTCACCGACCACAGCCTGATACCCCAATCGATGAAACACTTGATGCGCTCAACGACTTGGTACGTTCCGGCAAGGTTCGGTACATCGGTACATCCACGTTTGCCGCATGGCAGCTCGTCGAGGCGTTGTGGGTTGCTGACAGTCGGCACTTCACGCGCTTTGTCTGTGAGCAGCCACCGTACAGTCTGTTTGAGCGCCGGATTGAGCGCGACGTCTTGCCCGTATGCCGCGACTACAACATAGCGGTCATACCGTGGAGTCCGCTCGCCGGGGGATGGCTCACGGGGAAGTACCGCGCGGAACAGCCCCTCCCGGAGATCGGGCGTCACCTGAAACAGCTGACGGAGAAGCCTGATGATCCGAGTGTTCGGAGGAGACTGGAGGCGGTCGAGGCGCTGATCCCCCTCAGCCAAGAACTGAATTGCACCCTTTCCCAGTTGGCGCTCGCTTGGAACGTGGCGCAACCCGGGATCACTGCACCCATCATTGGACCGCGCACGATGGAACACTTCAGCGACAATCTTGGGGCCTTGGACATTCCGATGGATGCCGGAATCCTCGAGCGGATTGATCAGGTTTGTCCGAAGGAACAGGGGCTCTGAGGAGAGTAACCGTGAAATTGGTCGGGATCCATCGGCTTGTGCTCCCGACCAATCGAGTTCCTGGCGGATACTTGGGACCGCCGTGCGAACCGGGGCCGCAGTTGTTGGTCCAGCACGCAACCGATTGCGGGATCAAAAGGGCGGACACGCTGAACCTGCTCGGGCGGGACTTCGAGAGCTTGGGGAGGACCGAATGCGGGGGAACGCGGCGCTCGGGGCGCACGGAATTCAACGCGGAGGCGAGCGGCAGTCGGCCCGGTTACGGCCGACCGAACCAGCTTCGGGGGACAGCGCCAGCCGCTGACGTGGCAGCCAGGGCCACGTGTCCGACCGTTCAGACGCTGGTGACGGGCGCCGAAAGGACGGCGATGGCGTTGAACCTTCTGGTCGTTTGCATCGATACGCTGCGCGCGGACTTGTTGGATCGTTCCGACGTTCAAATGCCGCACCTGCGACATTACGTCACGGAAGGGACGCGCTTCACTCACGCCTTTGGGGAAGCCCAGCCCACGGTACAAACGCGCCGCACCTTTTTCACTGGGCGGCGCAGCTTCCCGTGGCGGTTTCAAGTGGACACGAAAGGGCTGGGAGGGAACGGCGCGACAGGTTGGCACAAGATTCCCCCGGAGCAGCCAACCTTGGCCGAGCGGTTGGTGGACGTCGGGTACGCGACGGGACTGGTCGCGGACACCTACCATATCTTCAAACCCACCATGAACTTCACCCGGGGATTTCTTTCCTGGGAGTTCATCCGGGGGCAGGAGTCTGATCCATACCGCGCGGGGTTCCTCCCGGAACGTGCACTTGCGGACCACCTGCCTCCCGGTCAAGTGGTCGATCCCAAGCGACATGCCGTCATGTATCAGTACCTACTGAACAATCGCGGTCGTCGCAGCGAGGAGGACTGGACGGCGGCCCAAGTGTTTCGCGTAGCGGAGCGATGGCTCGCGGATAACCGCGACAATCAGCCGTTCTTCCTGTGGGTGGATAGTTTCGATCCCCATGAACCATGGGATCCTCCCCCGGGGTATGCGGACCGCTACTTTCAGGCCGACGGCGTACGCGACTACATCTTTCCTCAGAGCTTCGAAGGGATCAGCGAGGCAGAAAAGGCGCGCACGGCCGCGCTGTATTACGGGGAGGTGACGTTTGTCGACCGGCTTCTGGGAAGTCTCCTGGAACGGCTGGAGTGTCTGGGCTTGCGCGAAGACACGCTGGTCGCCATTGTCTCAGACCATGGCACCGAACTTTGGGATGATGGCCGGTTTCGCAAGAGCGAGGCACATCTGCACCCCTATAACACGCAGTTGAATCTCGTTGTCCTGCATCCAAAGGGCATGGGTGCTGGCCAGACTGTCCGCGGGTTCGTACAGGGGCACGACCTCGCGCCCACACTCCTCGACCTGTTGGGTGTGGCGCACGAACGGTTGGACGGGGAAAACTTTTGGGATCTGATCACGGGAAGCCGTTCCGTGCTGCGCGATCACGTGGTCACAGGGTGGGGTCGACGGGCTTCCATCCGGGATGAGTGGTACAACGTGTGCCTCACGTACACGGCTGAGGACGAGAGGCCGGAGGTGTTTGACCTGCAGGCCGATCCGCAGGAAAAGCTTAATCTGGCACCGACCCGTCCGGAAGTTATTGCCCAGGCACGATCCCGGTTGGAGGTGGTACTTGGCCACCCAACCCCGTGTCCGCTCACGGAGGGACCGGATCCGACGGTGTATTCGTTGCGACGGTGGGTTGCACACCGGTTCCCGTCCCTGTCCTGACCATGGTGCCTGTCGACGGGTTCAGCAGGCATAGGGTGTCATGGCATGCGGCGACCATTGCCACGTGTTCCAAGGTTCGCTCAAGCACACCTGCGGGAGTGTGAATCGATGACAACCACGCAGCGTCCGAATGTCTTACTCATCACAGCGGATCAGATGCGCCACGATTGTCTGTCGACGGCCGGCCATCCGGTGGTTCAAACGCCGAATCTGGATGCCCTTGTGAACCGAGGGGTGCGGTTTTCCAACGCGTACACGCCATATCCGGTCTGCGTCCCGGCACGAATGTCAATCCTGAGCGGTCAGTACGCGCATGCCCACGGTGCTATTGGGAACGGATCGATGCTGCCCCCTGGTCAGCCTACCGTCGCGAGTTTGACCCGCGAGGTCGGCTACCGTACAGCGGCGTTCGGCAAGATGCACTTCTGGCCCCCGTACGCCGAGGTTGGCTTTGAGCACATGCGCTTGGCGGAACAGAACGGCTCCGGCTGGAAGGTTGACGACTACCATAGTGATTACCTGGCCCAGCGTGGTCTGGTGGACCAGTGGGACCTCTGGGACCAGCACCAGCCCTATCACGACCAGGCTCCGCCGGAGTACTGGGCATGCTTCGGCGCCCGCGCCTCCGAGTTGCCCGAAGAGCATTACCACACGACGTGGATCGCCACTGAGACCATCGAGTGGCTGAAAACCAGCGCTCGTCGCCCGTTCTTCGCCTGGACGTCGTTCATCAAACCGCACCACCCCTTCGATCCTCCCAAGCCATGGGATGCGATGTACGATCCATCCGTCATCCCCCCGTTGGGAGACGCTTCGGAGGCCATGGCGAAGCCGCTGATGACCGCTGGGGGCCGCAGAGACCCGCGGCGTGCGTTCTTTGATCAGCGGAGTCTTTCGCAGCAGGACTATGCGCGTGTTGCAGCCATGTACTACGCCACCATCAGCCAGATCGACCACCAGGTAGGGCGCATTGTGGCAACACTCAGTGAAATGGGCCAGTTGGATAACACCTTCATCATCTTCGCCAGCGATCACGGGGATTACATGGGCGATTTTGGTCTCATGCTCAAAGCGCCGAGTATTCCTTACGATGCTCTGTCCCGGGTCCCGCTGATTGTCGCTGGTCCGGGCTGCCGCCCGACGACGTCCGAAGCACTCGTGTCCCTGGTCGACCTCCTGCCAACTGTGGCGAATTTGGCTGGAGCCCCGATACCGCGCTTTGTGCAGGGGCACGATTTGGCTCCCCTGCTCAAGGGAGCCGCCGGGGAGGGGAAGGGCTGGCGTGACGCAGTGTTTTCCGAGTCGCACGACGTGAAGGCGGTTCGCACGGCCCGGTATAAGTACCTATACAACCAGCGCCTGGGAATCGAGGAGCTCTACGATTTGGATAATGATCCGCACGAACAGCATGACATTGCCCCGGATCCGAGCTCTCGCGCATGCATCTTAGAGATGCGCACCCGTCTATTGGATTGGCTGATCGAGACGGAGTGGAATCGCCAGTCGCACACAGGACAATATCGGGAGCTCGTGGACCGGAGCTGGGTCAAGGTCTGAGGAATGGGTTGTGATGGCTCTGCGAGCAGCCGCTAGGGACGCGGGTTGTGATCTGGCGTTCGGACATGCGCGGGCTCCCTGAACCCTGCGATCCGTGCTCCTCGCCTCGTCCCCTTGGTGCGTTGTGATCGTGGAGGGGCCAGTGTTCTTCGGTAAACACCGTGTCCTGGACCACCGGTCCCTGTGGGTCGCAGGCACGCTGGCTAAGCCGAGTGATGGGGCCTGTCCGGCACGCAGACCGAGGGGCGGCCATGCCCAGTATGCAAGGGTATCCACAGTGAACGGAGGCGAATCATTCATGGCGCTTGCGATTGGGCTGCGTATCCCGCGCGAGATCTGGGCCCAGGGCATCGAATCCGTGGCTCCGTGGGCTCGCTCCAATGGACTCGGTAGTCTCGACTTACCGAGTCCGGAACCATCGGCCGTGGAGGTTTTGCGTCGAGAATCGCTTGTGTTGGGGTCCATCGATGCACCGGGCACCAAGGACCTGTTGAGTCGCGATCCGGAGCGTCAGCGCAAGGGTTTGGCGGCGTGGATGGAGCGGATCGATCAGGCGGCGACGGTGGGCGGAAAGGTCCTATTCTCCGTGCTGAGTCCGGCTGAACCCATGCCGCGGCGCGATAGTCTGGAACTCTGGAAGCAGGTCTTCCCGCCGGTCGTTGAACATCTTGAGGCGCGCGGGGTGTCCCTGGCTGTCGAGGGCTGGCCCGGCCCTTTTCCGCATTACGCGAACCTGGGCACTACCCCGGAAGTCCTGCGAGCGATGTTCCAGCATTGTCCAAGCCCGCATTTCGGTCTGTGCTATGACCCTTCCCACTTGGTTCGGCTCGGTATCGACTATCTGCGTTTCCTCGACGAGTTCGGTGACCGTGTCCGGCATTGCCATGGCAAGGACACGGAGATCATGGCTACAGGGCTTTATGACTATGGGCACTTCCCCGCGGTGCTTGATAAGGTGCCGGCCAACTCCGAAGGGTACTGGCGGTATTGCGTGCCGGGTGACGGCGTGATCGATTGGCAGCGTGTCGCGTTCCGTCTGGAGCTTCACGGATACACCGGCCCCATCGCGATTGAACTCGAGGACCACCGATTTGGCGGCGGGCGTGGTGCACGCGAGCAGCAAGAGGCGGGGGTGCTGAAGGCGGTGCGCCACTTGGCGCGGGTCACGGCATAAACAAGGAGGCGGCGGAAATGGCGCAGAACGGCGAGGTTCGGGTCGGATTCATTGGGACCGGGGGACGGGCGCGTTGGCACATGGAGCGGGTCACGAAGATGCCGGAAGCCCAACCGGTGGCCTTGGTGGACACGAGCGCGGACGCGATCGCGGCGGCGGTGCAGAAGGTGCCGAGCTGTGCGGAGCTACCGAGATATAGTGACTACCGTGACATGCTGCGGGAGGTTCGCCCCGATGCGGTGATCATCTCGATTCCGCACACTCTGCACTATGAAGCGATTGTCGCTTCCCTCGGCCAAGGTGCGCATGTCCTGGTGGAGAAGCCCATGGTCTGTGGCGTGGGGGAAGCGCACGAGGTTATCCGCCTGCGGGATGAAAAACGCCTGGTGGTCTCCGTCGGTTACCAGCGCCACTATGTTGGGGTATGGCGCTGGGTGCATGAGCATGTGGCGGGTGGCCGCTTTGGGCCGGTGCATTTTATCGAGGCTTGGCAGTGCCAGAATTGGGGAGGGAATGGGTGGCGTGGGGTTCCGGAACTATCAGGTGGCGGGCAGCTAAACGATTCCGGTGGCCACCTGGTGGACATCCTGCTCTGGTCGACCGGGATTCGGCCGAATGAAGTCGCTGCGTATCAGGAGAATCGCGGGCTCCGTGTCGATCGCAACAGCGTCATCTCCTTTCGCTTCCCGGAGGAGGGGCTCGGCAACATCAGCATCATCGGAGAGTCCCAGCGAAAGTTTGACGAGGGGGCGCAGATCTGGTGTCGTGATGCGCGCATTCGCATCGACGGCATGCAGGCCGCCGCATCCCTTGTTGTCCACAAGGACAGGGCGGCAGAGGAAATTCTTCCGGAGCAGCGACCCGATTACCCTGTTGACGAGGACGCGAACTTCATCGCCTCGATTCTGGGACGTGATGTTCCACAGGCAACTGCAGAGTCTGGCCTCGAGGCGGTCCGCTTTATCGATGCGGTGCAGCGCTCCGCCCAGAGTGGTACACCGGTGCGGCTATAGAGTGCTTGCTTCCCGAGGGCAGAGGCCATCGTGTTGGTGTAGCGGGGGGCAACGCCTGCTCTCCGTCTGCACCCGCAACGGTGGACCCAGTAAGAACTTCGGAACGGTTCGTGACGCGATGCACCTGGGACGTTGCATCCTGCGTGGCATGGGGAAGCGCGGAGCATGAAGGAGGGGTAGCCTCCATGGGAGTACAAACGGTTCCGTCGCCCGGTGCGGATCGTTTTGCGTGGTGGCGGCAGGCGCGGTTCGGCATGTTCATCCACTGGGGACTCTATGCGATTCCGGCCGGCGTCTGGAAGGGGCAGGAGATAGCCGGTATCGGGGAATGGATCATGGCGCGGGTGCCCATTCCGGTTGCCGAATACGAGCCATTGGCCAAGCAACTCAATCCCGTCAAGTTTAATGCGCGGGCATGGGTGCGTGTGGCCAAGGATGCAGGCATGCGCTACATCGTCTTTACTGCTAAGCACCACGACGGCTTTGCAATGTACAACTCGCCCTCGTCCGATTACGACATGGTGGATGCCACGCCGCTCCACCGCGACCCGCTCAAGGAACTGGCAGACGCTTGCCGTGAGGAGGGCCTGCGTCTCTGCGTCTATTACTCCCAGGCGCAGGACTGGCACCACCCAGACGCGGCAGGTAACTCCTGGGACTTTCCCGACGAGGAACGCAAGGACTTCGGCCGGTACCTGCGTGAAAAAGTCGAACCGCAGTTGCGCGAACTCCTCACGCAATACGGGCCGATCGGCTTGATTTGGTTTGATACCCCCCGTGTCATCACCCAAGAGCAGAGTAACGCCTTGAGGGATCTGGTTCACTCGCTACAACCGGAATGCCTCATTAACAGCCGCATTGGTCATGGCGCCTCGGATTACGACTCTGCAGGCGACAACCAAATCCCGGTCTGTGTCCGACCCAAGCCCTGGGAGACGCCCGCCACATTGAACGACACCTGGGGATTCAAACGGAACGATGATCACTGGAAGTCACCGCGGACGCTGATCCGACTGCTCGTCGACATCGTTTCGAAGGGTGGAAACTACTTACTGAACGTCGGGCCGACAGCGGAGGGCGAGATCCCTGAGGCGAGCATTGTGCGTCTGCATCAGGTTGGTAACTGGATGCGGGTGAACGGGGAAGCGATCTACGGTGCCGAACCAGGCCCGTTCCTGTGTGAGTCCAATTGGGGCGCAGCCACGAAGCGGTCGGGGAAGCTCTTCCTCCACATCTTCGACTGGCCCAAAGGTGCACTTTTGCTGCGCGGACTTCGGTGCCGTGTGCGGTATGCGTACCTGCTCGCCGATCCGGAGCGCCGACCATTGGCGGTGACCCACTACCGTAACGCGGTCCTCGGTTTTGAGGAGTTGCGCGTGGCCCTGCCGACCGAGGCTCCGGACGCCAATGTTTCGGTGGTTGTGCTCGAGATCGACGGGGAGCCAGACGCGGACCCGAAGCCGATTCAGACTCCGGATGGAATCATCTCATTGGAGGCGTGCCAGGCCGTCTTGCCGGCGCCTGCAGGCCTCGACCGTAGCGGGTTAGCGGTGCGGTGGACCGAGCAGGCGCGACCGATCGAGTGGGAGTTTAAGGTTGTGACTCCGGGGACATTCGATGTTGAAGTGTGGACCGCTGCCGCGCGGAACACGGTATGGCAGGGCACTGCCGATGTTTCGATCGTTGTGGCGGAGCAGCAACGAAGGGCCACGCTGACCGATAAGGATCGTCGGGCAAGCGACCGTTCTCCACACCAGTTGTATTCGGTCACCCGCTGTGGCCCGGTGCGCATCGATCAGGCTGGAACTGCTGCACTGCGCTTAACCGGCGTTTCCAGTGCCGAGGAACCTGTGCCGTCGCTGCGTATGGTGCGGCTTCTGCCCGTAGGGGAAGGAGCATAAGGGCCTGCCCGGCTCCGAAACGAGCGTACCGATGGAGGGAAACAGAAATGGCAGCGGGACGACTCAATCTGATTGTGATTTGTCTCGATACCTTCCGCGCGGACATCATTGGACCCGATGCTCCTCTGGGGCATGTGCAAACACCCAACCTGGACCGCTTGGCCAGTGAGTCGGCGATCTTTCGGCGCGCCTATGGTGAGGGTCAGCCGACGCTGCAAACCAGGAGGTCTCTTTTCACCGGCCGGCGCTCGTTCCCTTGGCGGTACAACTTCGACCGCAGGGGGCACTGGCACCACAATCCAGGATGGCACAAGATCCCGCCGGAGCAGGACACGCTGGCGGAACTCCTTCTGGAACGCGGCTACTATACGGGACTCGTCGCGGATACCTACCACATGTTCAAGCCGACGATGAACTTCAGCCGAGGCTTTGTCAGCTACGATTTCCTCCGTGGCCAGGAGAATGATAACTGGCAACCCATTGATGCTGATGAAGCGGTAGCGTCGTTAACCGGACACGTTCGTGACCCGGAGAACTGGCAGCGGTACGGCACCCTAGTACAGTATTTTGCCAATCAACGGGACCGAGTGGTTCCTACGGACTATCAATCCGCGCGCGTCTTCCAACGTGCAGCGGAGTGGTTGCACCGTGCGCGCCGTAACACTCCATTCTTCCTTTGGGTCGACAGCTTCGACCCGCACGAGCCGTGGGATCCGCCTCGCAGCTATGCCGATGCATATTACGGCGGAACGGACTGGCGGGGCATCGATTTTATCCTGCCAGGTGCCAGCAGGTCCCTCTCGGCGGAGGAGCAGGCGCGGGTCCGTGCCCTGTACTTTGGCGAGGTTACCTTCGTGGATGAATGCGTGGGCCAGTTCCTCCGGGCCGTCCACGATCTCGATCTCTTTCGCGATACGGTGGTCATTCTGCTGAGTGATCATGGGACGGAGGTGGGTGACCACGGACACTTCGGCAAGGGACCCGGGCATCTGCACCCATATAACACACAGATCAATTTCATGGTCCGCCACCCGTCCGGACCGCGGGGGGTTGAATTCCTGCCCTTCGTACAGACACACGACCTGCTTCCAACCGTCCTGTCCGTTTTGGAGCTACCCCCCACGCCCAGCGACGGGCAGGATGTCTGGCATTTTGTGTGCGACCCCCACAAGCCGGGTCCAGACCACGTCGTGATCGGGTGGGCCGACTTCAGTGGCGGTGTAACCGGGGCGCGGGCCTCCGTCCGCACCGATCGCTGGAACTACGTTGTCACGTGCCACGCGGATGCACCGGGACCGGAACTCTACGACCTCACGAATGACGCACGCGAAAACCAGAACGTTGTCAGCGAGCATCCAGAGGTTGTTGCCGTGCTGCGCGCACAGCTAGAAAGTGTTCTCGGGCACGCCTTGCCGATGGTTTTTCAGGAACGCGCGGACGCCGGCCCGTCACCACTCAGTGAGTATTTGGGACACCGACGCCAGCGCGTGGAGACGCTGTGAGCATTCCGAGGGACGGCGAGCGGCAGCACCGGCGGGGGGTGTCCCTTGCGGTGCCTCCGTCCACCGTGAAAGTCTGCGCGATTGTTCAGCGCCATGTAGCGGATCCGTAACTCCTCAGGTCCCCCCGTTCGGGCGGGGAATCCGGTACTGGACAATCGGACGAGGGTGTAGTAGCCTTACGTCACCCGGATGCC
>JAJYVN010000080.1 GCA_021791995.1 Bacillota bacterium | reverse complement strand
GTCGACTCCTTCTCCGCAAGGGGAGAGGGAACCATGGGCAACCGGCGCAAGCCGGATTGGGGCGGCACGAACAACGGTTGTCGCGGTTTGTCAGGCAAATCGGGCAGCAGTTGACACCACCCACGAACAGTGCCCTGGGCACCGCGCACTGGCGGGCCCAAGGATTGACGAGTCTGACCGAGCGTTTCGAGGCTCTTTACGCTTCTCGTTGAACCGCCGGATGCCGAACGGCACGTCCGGTGGTGTGGGAGGACGGGGGCGCAACGCCCCCTCCTACCCGATCGTCTCGCGTGGGGCCAAGGCAGCCCGCATCGCGGTGCTCGGCTCGCGCAGTGGCGGGCCATGCCCTGGTAGCAAAAGGCGTGGATGGAGCTTGGCGAGGTGCGCGAGAGAGTGGAGCGCCTCGGCTCGGTCGTCCGTAAAGATGCGAAGAGGGAGTTGTACGCGCGTCCCCCGCACACGGAGGGCGTCCCCGCAGAAGAGCACACCATCTTCCTTCCGCCAGAAGGAGCAGTGTCCCGCGGTGTGGCCGGGCGTGGCGACCACCATTAATCCGGCGACGGAACGGCTGTCCTCGAGTGTACCGGAACAGTCGATATGGCCGACCAACGCGTGACCCAAGCGGCGTAGTAGACGGAGTCGGGCACGTCCCGCGAGCACCTGCGCCTCGAATTCGGAGGCCCGCACGGTGGGAGCACAGATGCGTAAGAGGGAGCGGACTCCGCCGGCGTGATCGATATCCGCGTGGGTGAGTAGGATCAGTCCCGGCGGGGGCAGTCCACGACCCTGCAGCATGGCGAGGATGCGGGGGCCATCGCCGGGGTTCCCCGCATCGACGAGGATCGTGCCCTGCTCCGACTCCAGTGCATAGGCGTTGACCCCACGCAGCGGCAGTAGCCAGGTGCGGGGCGCAACGAGTTCCGCGCGCATGATCGGGTCGCGGTTCTCGGACGGGTCATCCATCGTATGGCGCGGTCGCACGCGACGACCGCGCGGATCCCCCCTGTTCGGGCAACGATCAACCATACAACGTTCTAGGGTGCAATGCGTACGATTGGACGGATCTTGTCCGCTTCCTCTTTCCGCGTTTATTCCCGAGTACTCCGGTCAACTTTTGACACCTTTCCGACCACTCCGTATAATGACGCCGTGGTACCGACGGCGCAGAGACAGTGACTTGGTGGTGAAGCGCGTGGCGCAAGGCGTTGCATTGGAGATTGACGAGCTCGAGGCCAGTGTGGAGGATAAGGCGATCCTGCGCGGAGTGACGTTGCGTGTGCTCCCCGGGCAGGTGCACGCCCTGATGGGGCCCAATGGATCCGGAAAGAGTACGCTGGCCAACACGGTCGCTGGCCACCCTCGGTATGCGGTGACCGCAGGGGACATTCGTCTGGGTGGTAGGAGCATTTTGGAGGACAGCCCCGATGAACGGGCACGGGCCGGTCTCTTTCTGGCTTTTCAGTATCCGGTCGAGGTTCCGGGGGTTACAGTCGCCAACTTCCTGCATTCAGCCCTGAAGGCTCGTGGCCGCGAAATGCCCTTCATGGAGTTCCGCCGTAAGATGCTCGAGAAGGTCCAGTTGCTCGAGTGGGATGAGGCGATGGTTCGTCGGTACCTGAATGAAGGCTTCTCAGGCGGCGAGAAGAAGCGCAACGAGATTCTGCAGATGGCGATGCTGGATCCGGCGGTTGCTATCCTGGATGAGACGGACTCGGGGCTTGACATCGATTCCATCAAGATTGTGAGCAATGGCGTGAACGCACTGCGCGGCCCAGACCTGGGTGTGCTGATCATCACGCACTACGAGCGAATCCTCCGCTATATTCAGCCCGATTTCGTGCACGTGATGTACGAGGGGCGGATTGCGCATTCCGGTGGGCCCGAGATCGTCGAGCAGATTGAGCGCAATGGGTATGACTGGATCCGGGAAGAGGTCCAAAGCGCAGCGGCGGGAGGTAACGCGTGATGGGGCAGCAAGCCCTGGGTACCGCACCGACCGCGGCCTGGATCGAGGGTCTCGGGGAGCCGGAGTGGCTGAGGGATGCTCGGCGGCAGGCCGCTCGAATGGAGGAGCGGCTGGACTGGCCGCATTGGGATCGACGAACGTCCTTAGAGGAGCTACGGGCGGTGGTGGATGCCTCCCCTGGTACGGGTGGCGTCCATCTGGAACTCCCGGAGGCTCTTCGGGATCAGGGGATTGTTCTCTTGCCGCTGTCCCTGGCGGCGGCCCAACATGGGGAGCTCTTCCGGCGGCTGCTGGGTCGCCAGATTCCTGCGGAAGCCGGAAAGCTTGAAGCCTTGAATTTGGCGGCCATGCAGGGATGCCTGCTGGTGGTTCCCGACGGAGTGGTGGCAGAGAGCCCCATTGAGATTGTGTATCGACTTCCGGAAGGATCGGGTGTACAGTTCCATCCCCGCACCATGATCTCGGTCGGACGGACCGCAGAGGTGAGCGTCGTTCAGCGCACCGAGGGGGCCGCGCACGGAGATGTGGCGGTCGTCACCGAGGTTGTGGAAGCCGAGGTGGCGGACGGCGGGATTCTTCACTTCAGCGAGGTGCAGAATTGGCCAACGCGGGTGCGTGCCTGGGCGTCCCGCCAGGCAGAGCTCGGCCGGGATGCCCGCGTGCAGTGGACAATCGGCGAGCTTGGTTCCGGTCTGATGCGTGGGAGCACCACTACGATTCTCCGGGGCATCGGTAGTGAGGCGTTGTCTCTCGTCGTTTTCTTCGCGAGCGGTCAGCAGCATATGGACTTGACGACCCAGCTGGTGCACATCGGCTCGCGGACCAATGGTCAAATGCTGGCCCGTGGGGTGCTCGCCGGCAGCGCGCGTACGGTGTATCGGGGAACATCGGACATCAAGCGGGGCGCCAAGGACTCGAACTCGCAACAAAAAGAACAGACGCTGCACCTTACGGCAGGCGTCCGCAGCGACGCGATTCCGGCCCTGTACATTGATGAGAACGAATTGCAGGCGGGGCACGCGGCAACGACGGGGAAGGTGGACCCAGAGCATCTCTTCTACCTGCGCTCGCGGGGGCTTCCGCTGCGCGAGGCGGAACGCCTGATTGTGCAAGGATTCTTTGCTCCCCTGGTGGAGCGCATTCCGCTGGAAGGGGTACGGCGGGAGATCACCTCGCTGGTGGACCGCAAGATCGATGGCGAGGAGGGTTGAGCGTGCGCCCAACAGGGGATGTGCAGGAACACCAGACCGCCACCACTGGACTCTTTCTGCGGGACGACTTTCCCATCCTGCAGCGGATGGTGCACGGTGTGCCCTTGGTGTATTTGGACAATGCGGCGACGACCCAGAAGCCAACGGTAGTGATCGAGGCCGAGGCCGCGTACTACCGCACAAGCAACGCCAATGTGCACCGCGCCATCCACACCCTGGGCGAGGAAGCCACTCGCCAATATGAGCAGGCGCGTGCCACGGTGGCCTCGTTCATCGGATCGCCCGCACCCGAGCAGTGCGTTTTTGTGCGCAATGCCACCGAGGCCCTGAATCTTGTGGCATGGGCGTGGGGCATGGATCACCTGTCCAGCGGGGATGAGATTCTCCTCACGGTGATGGAACACCACAGCAATCTCGTCCCTTGGCAGATGGTGGCGAAGCGCACAGGTGCGCGGCTCCGCTTCCTTCCGCTTGCTCCCGATGGGACACTGCGGTTGGATGCGCTGGATACCTTTCTCTCCGAGCGGACCAAGATCGTTGCCTTCACCCATGTCAGCAATGTGCTGGGGACCATCACGCCCGTCGCAGAGATCTGTCGTCGTGCGCAACGCCTTGGCGCGATTACGGTCGTT
This sequence comes from Bacillota bacterium, assembly GCA_021791995.1. Classification (GTDB taxonomy): domain Bacteria; phylum Bacillota; class Sulfobacillia; order RBS10-35; family JAJYVN01; genus JAJYVN01. Next base: position 7,179 of record JAJYVN010000080.1, on the reverse strand, counting down.
GATGCAGCACAGAGTGTTCCGCACCAGCCGGTCGATGTGACCGCGCTCGGGTGTGACTTTTTGGCCTTTTCGGCGCACAAGATGTACGGGCCGATGGGCATTGGGGTGCTGTGGGGACGACTCGAGCGGCTGCAGGAGATGGAACCGCTCTTCGGCGGTGGAGAGATGATTCTGCGTGTGGGACTCGAGTCTTCTACCTGGAACGAGGTTCCGTACAAGTTCGAGGCGGGAACTCCCAATGTGGCGGGGGCCATCGGGCTCGCCGCAGCGATCGACTATCTGCGTGGGATTGGTATGGAGGCGATTGCGGGCTATGAGTCGCAGTTGACGGAATATGCCCTTCTGCGCCTTCGTTCGGTGCCTGGAATTGAGGTCTATGGTCCCGAGTCTCCGCGTGGGTCGCTCGTGGCCTTCAACGTGCCGGGGGTGCATCCACATGACCTTTCCCAGTTCCTTGATCAGCAGGGCATCGCCATCCGTGCGGGACATCACTGCGCCCAACCGCTTTTGAAACACCTCTGCGTCGTGGCAACGGCTCGGGCCAGCTTCGCGCCGTATAATACGCGTGCGGATGTGGACGCGCTGGTGGACGCGCTTGGAAGGGTAGGGGACTTTTTCGGTCATGTCGGATCTTGAGGACCTGTATCGCGAGGTTATTCTGGACCACTACCGCAACCCGCGTAACCGCGGTACGTTGACCGGCGATGCGGTATTGCACGCCGAACTCCAAAATCCGACCTGTGGGGACGAAATCGAGCTGGCGCTTGCCTTCGACGACCAGGGACGCATTGCGGATGTGCGCTTTGCCGGCCGAGGGTGCTCGATCAGCATGGCCTCCGCATCGATGCTCACAGAGGCCTTGCGCGGCAAAACGAGAGAGGATGCGCTGGAGCTCGACCGTCAAGTCCAGGCCATGTTGCGTGGTGAAGGCGACCCCCCGAGCCCGGACCAGGACTTGGCGGCGCTCTCGGGGGTGGCACAGTTCCCGGTGCGGGTGAAGTGTGCCACGCTCGCATGGCACGCGTTGGAACACGCGTTGGGGAGTTGACCAATTGATCGAGGATGCGGTGCAGACCTCGCTTGATCGACTGGCGGAGCGTGGAGTGACGCTGGGTGAAATCGCCGCGTTGGTCCTTGATTTGCAGAAGCCTTATGTACCGGGGCTGGAACTGCCGGAGTGCCAGGAAAGCGTCGAAACGGTGCTCGGCAAGCGCGAGGTGGCACACGCGCTCCTCACCGGGATCGCGATGGACGAGATGGCGGAGCAGCACCGCCTGCCGGAACCGCTGCAAGCGATTGTGCTGCGCGACGATCCGCTCTTCGGGATCGACGAGATTTTGGCGCTGTCCGTTGTGAACATTTATGGCAGTATTGGGTTTACGAACTTCGGCTACCTCGACAAGCTCAAACCGGGCGTTGTGGGACGGGTGGACCGGATGCACGACGAGCACCGCTGCAACACGTTTCTCGACGACCTGATCGCGGCCGTCGCCGCTGCAGCCGCGGCGCGTATCGCCCACCACCATCGAATGGAGTGACCCTGCACGCCCAGGGGGGTGGGACCGGTATGGTGGAGTTGGATGGTCTGGATCGACGGCTCTTGAATCGGATTCAGGAGGATTTCCCTCTCACGGCGGAGCCGTACACCGCCTTGGGGGACTCGCTTGGGATTTCGGCGGTGGAGACGGTGGAGCGCATCACGAGGCTCCGCCAAGCGCATGTCATCCGCCAGATCAGTGCGATCTTTGATACGCGTGCCCTCGGCTACACATCCACGCTTGTCGCGATGGCTCTGCCTGCCGAGCGGCTCGAGCAGGGAGCCGCTCGGATTAACCGGCACCCTGGGGTGAGCCACAACTACGCTCGCCGCCATTCCTTCAACCTGTGGTTCACGCTTGCCGTTCCTCCGGGGGAAGATGTCACGGCGGCAGCAGAGAACCTGGGGCGGGAAGTGGGGGCGGAACGTGTCCGTGTGTTGCCTACGCTTCGCCTCTTCAAGATCGGCGTGCGTCTGGATGTGGTGGGGGACCGGGCGCCGGAGGCGCGAGAAGAACGGTCGGCGTATAGCGAACAGGATTTGGAGCGGGCGAAGGGCGTGCCGCTCACTGCCCGGGACATTGCGTTCATCCGGGTGCTACAAGAGGATCTACCCACGGAACATCGTCCCTTTGATGTTTGGTCTGAGGCGCTCGGTTGCGATCGGGAGGAGTTGTTCTCCTGGTGTCGCCGCATGGTGGCGGACGGCAAGTTGCGGCGCTTTGCGGCCGTATTGCGGCACCAGAACGCAGGCTTTGTCTCCAACGCGATGGGGGTTTGGCGCGTTCCCGTCGAGCGCCTCGAAGAGGTGGGGCCGGTTATGGCCGGGTTTGCCGCTGTGAGCCACTGCTACCAGCGACCCACCTATCCCGATTTTCCGTACAATGTGTATACGATGGTGCATGGGCGGAGCCGCGCGGAGGTGCTGCAGACGCTCGAAGCGATCGCGGCGGCCACCGGAGTCGAGGATCGGCAGTATCTATGGAGCTCTCACGAGTTCAAGAAGGAACGTGTCCGCTACTTTGTGGAGGAACCGCATCAGGTGGTTGGGTGAATCCCGCGCATTTTCGTGAACCGGGGAGAAGGAGTTTGCCCGGTCGGTGGTGTAGTGTACAGATGGAGTCGGATCGGACGCGAAGGATGCCGGTGGCCTGATTGAAGGCTGGAGAGGGGACACAGCGATGGCCCAGGTGAAACTCAAGGACCTCGTCAAGCGGTATGGAAGCGACGTGATGGCCGTCAAGGAGATCAACCTGGACATCGAGGATAAGGAGTTCCTCGTTCTGGTTGGTCCGTCCGGTTGTGGGAAGACGACGACCCTGCGCATGATCGCTGGTCTCGAGGAGATCACCTCGGGTGAGATCTGGATCGGCGATCGGCTGGTGAATGAGGTGGAGCCGAAAGACCGGGATATCGCGATGGTTTTTCAGAACTATGCGCTGTATCCACACATGAACGTATACGAGAACCTGGCGTTTGGGTTGCGCCTCCGCCGCTTTCCGCGGGGTGAGATTGATCGTCGCGTGAAAGAAGCGGCAGAGATTCTAAGCATTGGTGGGTTGCTCAACCGGCAGACGAAGGCGCTCTCCGGAGGTCAGAAACAGCGCGTCGCCCTCGGTCGCGCGATTGTGCGCAATCCGGCCGTGTTCCTGATGGACGAACCACTAAGCAACCTTGACGCGAAGCTGCGTGTGCAGATGCGCACCGAGATCAGTAAGCTGCACCAGCGCGTTGCCACGACGGTGGTATATGTTACGCACGATCAGGTCGAGGCGATGACGATGGGGCACCGCATCGTTGTGATGCAGGACGGCGTCATTATGCAGGTCGCCTCACCGCAGGAGCTCTACGATCATCCGCGCAGCAAGTTCGTTGCGAGTTTCATTGGTGCGCCGGCGATGAACTTCTTGCAGGGCCAACTGGAGGACTCTGGACACGGCTACTACTTCATGGGGGTCGGTTTCCGCTTCCGGATGGCGGACGCCTACACCAATGAAGTGCGAAATGCGCTGGGGCGGGAGTTGTACCTTGGGATTCGTCCGGAAGACATTCATGTCGGTTCGGAGTGGGAGGAACAGAACCCGGAGATGCAGTTCCGCACACAGGTGGAGTTGGTGGAGCCGCTCGGCGCGGAGCAGCACGTCCTGCTTTCCACCGACACGGATCCGATCACGGCGCGCGTCCCTCCGGATCTGCGGGTCCGCCCTGGGGATAACCTGACCGTGACGCTGGCGCCGAACCGCCTGCACTTGTATGATGGGGAGACAGAGGAGGCTTACTTCTAGCTTCCGATCCAGGGGGTGCCCTTGACGGGGCCTGCCTTGCCTGGTAGTGTGGGGCGGACACAATTGAATATAGGCTCTTCTTATCAAGAGAGGTGGAGGGACTGGCCCGATGAAACCCGGCAACCGGCTTGCAATGGGCAAGTGCGGTGCCAATTCCGACAGGCCGAAAGGCCTGAGAGATGAGAGGAAGACCTCATAGTGATGTGAGCCTCTTCCTCCTCGAGGAAGGGGCGTTTCATTGTGAGGCCGGTCGCCGCGTTTCCCCTTCCGCGGTATCCGGCGCCGGGAGGGGTGGTTGCGTGTCGTTTTTGCAAGGATTGCGTTGTCGGATTTGCCACGCCGAGTATCCACTGTCGGCTAATCATGTATGCAGTGCGTGTCTCGGACCGCTGGAGGTGGTCTATGACTGGGACCGGCTGGCCCGGTCGGTGAGCCGGCAAGCGGTGGAGCATGGTCCATACTCCATGTGGCGCTATCGGGACCTGTTGCCACTGCCGGACGGCGATGTGCCCCTGATTGACCTAGGGACGGGATTTACGCCCCTTTTGCGCGCTGATAACCTTGGCAAGGCGTTGGGCCTCCGCCATCTGTACATCAAGAATGATGCCGTTAATCCCACATACTCCTTCAAGGATCGTGTCGTGGGGGTTGCGGTGAACGTCGCGCGTTCCTTCGGATTCAAGACCCTGGCCTGTGCCTCGACGGGGAACCTTGCGGCGTCGGTGGCCGCGCACGCCGCGAAGGCAGGCATGGACTGTTACGTCTTCATCCCATGGGATTTAGAGCCGGCGAAGATTGTGAACGCAGCGGTGTATGGGTGCAACGTTGTGAAGCTGCGAGGCGACTACGACCACGTCAATCGGGTGTGCTCGGAGATCGCCGACAATTTTGGCTGGGCCTTCGCCAATATCAACCTCCGTCCGTTCTATGCCGAGGGCAGTAAGACACTGGCGTACGAGACTGCGGAGCAATTAGGCTGGCGCGCGCCGGACCACATTGTCTCGCCGATCGCGGGCGGTTCAGTGCTGACGAAGATGGCTCGCGGGTTCGAGGACCTACGGCAGCTCGGGTGGATCCCCGCAGGCCACACGCGGGTGTCCGGTGCACAGGCGGCCGGGTGTGCCCCGGTGAGTAGCGCGTTTTTGGAGGGTCGAGAGCATGTGACGCCCGTGCGGCCGAACACGATCGCCAAATCACTGGCGATCGGTAATCCAGCCGACGGGGAGGTTGCGCTCCGGACCATTCGTACGAGCGGCGGGGCTGCCGAGATGGCGACCGACGACGAGATTGTGGCAGGGATCCGGCTGTTGGCGTCTACCGAAGGCATCTTTACAGAAACGGCGGGCGGTGTGACCGTGGCGTGCGCCCAAAGGTTGGCCGAAGGCGGCAAGATCGATCCAGATGAGACCGTGGTGTTGTATATCACGGGCAATGGGCTTAAGACACCGGATGCCGTTACGACGGCTGGATTGTCGATTCGCGAGATTCCCGCGGATATCGAGGCCTTTGAAGCCATGATGTCTTCTGCGGTTGCTTAACATGGAGGAGGATGGAGATTGGCCACTGAGGTGTCTGAGGTTACGGTGCGGATTCCCGCTCCGCTGCGGAATCTGACGGGTGGGCAGGGAAGGGTCACGGGTCACGCGCAGAGCCTACGCGGGTTGATTGACGCGTTGGAGGCAGAGTATCCGGGGTTGCGGGAACGGCTGTGTAACCAGGACGGATCGCTCTGTCAGTATGTGAATGTGTTCGTCAACGAGGATGATGTGCGGCTTCTGCAGGGGTTGGATACCGTGCTGCCCCCGGGGGCGCGGGTATCGATTCTCCCCGCAGTGGCTGGTGGGTCGACCGATTGAACCGACCGCGCCCTCACGCAGGCGGTATAATGCCGCTTGCAAGGGGGGAGCGAGGTGCCATCTGGCGCGCGTAACGGGGTTCGCGGCGTAAACGCACGGAGTGAGCGTCCGGCGGAGGAGTCGGTGGCGGTGAACCGCCGGGCGCGCTACGACTACTTCATCGATCGCTCGGTCGAGGCAGGCATCGCCCTTCAGGGTACGGAGATCCGGTCGATCCGTGCGGGGCGGATCGACCTCCGTGAGGCGTATGCCCGCGTCGACCACGGTGAGCTTTTCCTCTTTAACATGCACGTAGCGCTCTTTGAGGGTGGGAACCGGTGGAATCATGACCCCATTCGCGCCCGTAAGCTCTTGGTTCATCGTGAAGAGATCGACGAAATGTGGCGTTGGGCGCACCAGGCTGGCAGGACGCTCGTGCCGCTACGCCTCTACCTCAAGGGCGGTCGGGCCAAGGTCGAGATCGGCCTTGGCCGAGGGAAGCACGAGTATGACAAGCGGGAGGCAATCGCGGCACGCGATCAGGCGCGTGACGCGGACCGCAGTCGTTCGGGGCGCGGGAAGTGGTGAAGTTAGGCCACGCGGAGTATACTGAACGGTGTATGGGGGTGCGTAGGTTCGACGTGGGTTAGAAACCGGCGGTGATGGCAGGCCGAGCCGCACGTCTCGTCAACCGTGCAACGGCAGTTAAATGCCAATCAACCTGTTGCTTTGGCCGCCTAAAAAAGGTAGAGCCAACGTCCTCCGGCCCGTGCCCGCGGGGCCGATCGGGGGCGCAAATGAGTGGGCTTCGGTCCGACCGGGATGGCAATAGCGGTCGGGCGACAATAATCGCCTGCGGATGGATTGGGACCCCGTTCCCGGGGACCGCCATCCTAAGCAACTAAAGGGGAACTACTCCTGTAGATGTTGCCGTGGGTTCGCTCGCGGACGGGAGGGGCAGCTCCTCCCCACCTCCACCAGGAAATGGACCGGAAAGCCTTGATACTCTAGGCCGGACGGGGAAGAGGCAAGTACGGGTTCCTCCAGTTGGTCCAGTTGAAAACCCGCCATTCTGGCGGGTTTTCTGTTGCTCTGTGACCATCATGTGACCATCGTGTGATCAACGCCGTCCGTCTGTCCGTTCAGTCACGCCTCCCCTTCTGGCCGAATGTGTACGAGGCTGGGCTACTGGTCGTTGAATATAGTTTGCTCATTCGGGATGCCAGTTGTGTGGCCCCGACCGGCTGGTCGGGGCCTCTTTGATTGGTTGTCCGCTTCAACCACCGACGCCGCCACCGCGTCACGAACTACAAGGAGGCCATGCGCATGTCTGTGACGGTTGAGGCTACCGAACCACGGGTTGAGGATCCTGCTTCCGCGACCTCCGAGGAAGCGGCCTTGGTGGTGTCAACTGCTGCCCGATTTGCCTGCCAAACCGCGACAACCGTTGTTCGTGCCGCCCCAATCCGGCTTGCGCCGGTTGCCCATGGTTCCCTCTCCCCTTGCGGAGAAGGAGTCGACCC
>JAJYVN010000079.1 GCA_021791995.1 Bacillota bacterium | reverse complement strand
CCTCTGGAAATCTGGCCCGCATAGCACAGAGGGCTGCCGGCTGACATCACGCTGGCAGCCCCTCTCTTTCTAACCGGAAGGGGACGAATACCGCGCTCAAATCCGGGTCACGTACCTTGAGCGCGTCCATCACGGCGCACTCCGGCCACTCTCTCAACCATCCACTGGAAACAAACTGACCCCGCCATCGCCATACATTCCGTGCGCCCAGCCCCTCTTGCACGGACAGGCACGGGAGGGTCACCGTCTACGAATAGTGGAAACCAGTACCACCACTGCCAACAAGAGACCCCCGCCTCCTGCTGCCGCGGCTATGGACAGCCCCCAAGGAATGGAACGAGGCAACAGGAGCGCCGCACTGATGGCCAAGCCCGCACTGAGGATTGCCATGGCGATCCGGTTGGAAGCAGCCGCGACCTCACGATGGAGACGATCCCAATAGGAGGATGTGGCATCAAGCCTGACCTCACCGGCCTCTAGTGCCGAAATTGCCCGCTCGATGCGGTGCGGGAGGCGGGCGGTGGTCCCGGCCGCATCCGTCAGAACATGGAGCGATTGCATGAACCACCGGGGCGAGGTGATGCGACGGAGCGCGAAATCCCGCAGATACCGCGCGGCCTGTTCCGTAGCCACGAAGCCCGGGTCGAGTTGCCGACCCACTCCCTCATTCATCGCCAAAGTCTTGAGCAAGAGCGCGAAGTCTGCCGGTAGCTGCAACTCAAAGCGAGCGGCGAAGCCAAAGACTTCACCGATCAATGGTGCGAGTTCGATATCTCCCAAGGGCATATCGGCGAACGCGTCCATAAGGTGGGCCACCTCGCGGATCGCCGGCCGCTGATCCGCACTTCGGAACCGCACGCCCAATGCTTCCAGTGCGTCTATAACCGCCATGGGCTCCCGCTGTACAACGGCGAAAACCACGCGCACCAGGGCATCTCTGGTATGAGCATCCAGACGACCGACCATCCCGAAGTCGAGCGCAGTCAGGGCCCCATCCCGCCCGACCAGAAAGTTGCCCGGATGGGGATCGGCGTGGTAAAGCCCGTGTTCGAAGATCGAGCGCAAGAGGATACGCGCGCTGCGGCGCGCCAGGGAGCGCGCATCAATCCCTTCTGCCCGGAGTCCGGCCGAATCATCGATGCGGATCCCTGACATTTCCTCCATGACCAGTACACGCCGGGTCGTGTATGCACCGTAAATCTGGGGAACCCGCAGATGCGGGTCACCCGCGAAGTTACGACTCATGGCCGCAGCGTTGCGTGCTTCCTGTTCGTAATCGAGTTCTCCGCGCAGGGTGTGGGCGAACTCGTCCACCAACCCCACCACATCAAGGACGCCTTTGGAAAACCCCCGAGCCGCCACGATCTGTGCCAATTGACGCAGAATGGCAAGATCCACCTCGACCTGCTCGGCGACACCAGGCTTCTGTACCTTGACGACCACGGACCGGCCGTCCGCCAGGACCGCCCGGTGAACTTGGCCGATGGACGCCGACGCGAGGGGTACATTGTCGAAACTGGCAAAGATCGCGTCAGGAGACTGTCCCCATTCCTCTTGCAGCACGGCGCGCACCGCTGAACTGTCGACGGGAGAGACACGATCCTGCAAGCGTTCGAATTCATGCGTATAGCTCGATGGCAGAAGGTCGGCGCGTGTGGACAAGATCTGCCCGGCCTTGATAAAGGTTGTCCCCAACTCCTCGAGAGCCATGCGCACATGCGCAGGCGCAAAGGAACGATCCATAATGCCGAACAGTCGCGGGGCAAATGGTGGCAGCCGCCCGGGGGCGAATTCCGCGACGAGGACGCCCAGGCCATGCCGTACCAGTACGCGGACGATCTCACGGTATCGCCGGATGTGCGCCCGCCGCGCCGCCGTCACCCGTCTCCCCCCCCCCTTCCGACCAGGCGGCCGATGGAAAAGTCCTCTGCTGCAAGGCAACTGCTTGCATGGCCCCGGGGGTTCCAAGGCCTTCAACCTCGGAGCCGGCTCAAGGACAAATCTTTATCCGCGGGCGCAGTCTCTCCCTTCGGCGCCGGCATGGACCGCCCTGGCAGACGAAGCTCGTGCACTGCACGGCTCATACGCGCAGGCGGAAGAACCGAGCCGGTCGTGGGGCAAACGAAAACGGCTCCCCCACCCTGCCCCGAGTTCGGCGCCGCAATACCCAACCGCTGGGCGCATCGACAGGGCCACCCATTTCGCGAGGAACACAGAGCTCTGTCCTCTGCGGATGCATGTATGGCTCGCCCATCACCGAATCGGCGGCCGCAGCGTCTCCTTGAGGTGGGCACACCAAGCACTCTGTGCCCGTTGCGGAAATATGTGAGAGGCACTCCACTCCGGTCGGCGGAACCCTCCCCCAACGAAGGCCTTCCCCCACTTCCTGCAGAGGCTGGTCAGGCCACAGCAGACATTCGGCCTGGGGCACAAGCAACGGTTGTCCGTCCTCCGTCCCCACACTTCCTTACGTATCATCCCCAAGTATTCCCGTAGCCCACATGTGTTCGGACGGTCGTTGCACAGATGGAGAACCGCTCAACCAAGGACCCCTGAAGGCGCCCAAGGCAACTATCCGTCGCTCATACCCCACCCGCCGCGCGGGCACTGCAAGTGCTTGGGACAGTATCAGATGCCGGGCGTAAGAGTCCGCTATGGCGAGGCCGCTACTCCAATACCCGTTGTCCCCCAAGGACTCGCTGTATGTCCGGTGCGGAAATCGACCCTTGCAGGGCTTTCCGGTGTGATTGCTCGACAGCCTCGACGCACCGCGTCGCCGCACGGCGGTGGAAGAGTGGTCTACCCGCTGACCATTCCGCCTCTTGCCGTCAGCCTCCGTTACGCGCGCGCGCCACCTCCGCATTCACCGGCCGCCCGCCGATCCGTGTGCGGCGGAGGACTGCGATCACCCGGTCGGCGGCCGCCCGCGGAATCTCGACGAAACTGAAGTCATCGTGGATATCAATCACGCCAACTTCACCGCCGGAAATTCCGCCGGTTCCGGAGATCGCTCGGACGATATCCCCTGGACGCAGCCCCTGGCGCCCTCCCATATTGACGAACAGCCTCTGCATACCGGGTTCGGCAGTGATTCCGTCGGATCCCGAATCATTACCCCCAGCCCCACCGCGCGCGGAGCCGCGTCCGGCGTCCAGAACCATCTTGAGTGCTGCGGCGGCCACCATGACGGGAGATGACGCTTCAGCCAGTTCCCGAGCCAGATCAAGGCACTCCCCAAGATCCGCCTCACCCAGAACCTCCAGCAGTTGACGGCGCACGGAATCTCTGGCAGCGGCGGCGACATCGGCGGGGCTTGGCAAGATTCCGCGAGGAATGCGCGCACCGGTTGAATCGGCGATAGCGCGCAATTGCTTGACTTCTCGTGGCAGTACTAGGGTGAGCGCCGCACCGCTGCGTCCGACACGACCGGTGCGACCGATGCGGTGAACATGCGCCTCCGGAGATTGTGCAATGTCAAAATTGATGACGTGGGTGACGCCTTCGATGTCCAGTCCACGGGCCGCCACGTCCGTCGCCACGAGGAGTTCGCTCCCACCCTCACGGAAGCGTGCCAACGCCCTGTTGCGCTGAGGTTGCGCCATGTCCCCATGAATTGCTTCTGCAGGGTAACCACGGGCCTGCAGGGCTGCGGTCAATTCGTCCACGCCACGCTTAGTACGACAAAAGATGATGGCACGTCCCATACCCAGAACATCGATTAGTCGGCAGAGGGCCTCCGTTCGGTCAATCCCGCGCACCTCGTAGTAGGACTGCTCGATGGACGGAGCGATGAGATGCTCGGGTGTGACTCGTAGATGTACGGGATTGCGCAGGTATCTCTGCGTTAAGCGAAGAATCGGCAACGGCACCGTAGCCGAAAAAATGGCTGTCTGGCGCTCCCCTGGCGCTGCCTGCAGTATGGCCTCGATATCGTCGATGAAACCCATATCCAACATCTCGTCGCCCTCGTCAAGGATAACAGTGCGGAGATGCCGCAATTCCAGGGTTCCTCGCCGCAGATGGTCCAGGAGTCTTCCGGGTGTCCCAACCACGACGTCCACACCGGCACGCAGAGCACGAATCTGTCGTTCGATAGGTTGCCCACCGTAAATGGCAGCTTCGCGCGCACCAAGATTAACACCGATGCGCGCAACTTCTTCTGCAACCTGGAGAGCAAGTTCCCGTGTCGGAGTTAGAATCAGCACCTGCGGGCGCGGCCCGTCCGAGTCCAGCCGCTGCAGTGCAGGAACGGCGAAAGCCGCAGTTTTACCCGTCCCGGTCTGCGCCTGACCAATCACATCGCGGCCGGCGAGCATATGGGGGATGGTCTGTACCTGGATAGGCGACGGCTCCTCGAAGCCCATGTCAGATAGCGCAGCCAGAATCGGTTGGGTGATGCCGAGGTCGGCGAACGATGCCGGTTGGGCCAATGGGGCTCCACCTCCACCGGACGCCATTATATGTGACGCGGTAGCGCCCAAGTGGATGTGCTTGTGCTCGTCCATGCCCGCAGGCGTTCCGTCCGTCGGGCGCGGGATGCCGTAAGGCATGGTCCCCGCCACCGGCACTGTTCATCATCTGCACACTTCGAACGTTTCACGTCCGTGCCCCATCCGGTTACGGGGCATGATCGGCAGAACGGTTGTGGCCGGCAAAAAACCGGCGGAACCCACATAACGCGACAACACCATTCACTCGGGTCGCACATCAGCAACGCGCAAAGGATTTTGCGGCGGAATTGCGATTGGACCACGCGTCCGAAAGGCAACGGTTTCCTTTGAGACCAACTACCTCAGCGGTGTGACCGCAAATAACAACATCGGTAGCGGAGGCAGAAATCACGGCAGAAACATTTCCCGGGAAATAAAACTGGCGGAGGCGACGGGACTTGAACCCGCGATCTCCGGTGTGACAGACCGGTGTGCTAGCCACTGCACCACGCCTCCGCATCACCTCCGGCCCGCCCGACCGAAGACGCGGGTAGGAGTGTAACAAACGCTGGGTCCGCTAGTCAATGTACGGTCAGACGGCGAACGGATCCTCCCATGCCATGGTCTGGGCGCGCTCTGCCCCGACGGAGAGGATGACCACAGGACACGCGACCAACTCCTCAATGCGTCGCAAATAGCCGAGTGCAGCTCCGGGCAACTGGCCGCGATCCCGAAGGTCCTGGAGATCATCCGGCCAGCCTGGCAGCTCTTCAAAGACGGGCCGGCAGGCAGACAAGGTCTCGATGTCATGCGGGAGATCCACGATGTGGCGACCGTCCAATTCGTAGGCCACGCAGATCCGAATCGGATCTATTCCCGCAAGCGTGTCCAGTTTGGTGATGCAAAGGCCCGCCAAGCCGTTGACCAATACGGAGTACCGCAAGACAACCGCATCGAGCCACCCACAACGGCGGGGGCGCCCAGTGGTCGTACCGTATTCGTGACCGCGCACCCGCAGGTTCTCTGCCAGCTCTCCATGGATTTCGGTAGGGAACGGGCCATCACCGACCCGAGTCGTGTATGCCTTGCTCACGCCCAGGACCCGATCGATGCGAGACGGACCTACACCGGCACCGATACACGCGCCACCCGCCGTTGGATGAGACGATGTTACGTATGGATAGGTCCCCAGGTCGATGTCCAGAAGCGTTCCCTGTGCGCCTTCGAACAGTACGCGATCTCCGCGATCGATGGAGTCGTTGATCAGTCGGGTGGTATCGGTCACGTGTGGGCGTAGCGTAGCCGCAACTTCCGCTAGTCGGGTCAGCAGGTCGTTTCGGTCCACCGGAGGTAGTCCGTGCAAACCGAGGACGTCGTCAGCGTGCCGCAGGTTCGCCTCCAATCGGTCGCGGAGCAATCGCTGGTGGAACAGGTCTCCAACCCTTATTCCCAAGCGCGCCGCTTTGTCCGCGTATGCAGGGCCGACCCCGCGCAGCGTCGTGCCTAAGCGATCGGCCCCGCGGCGTTGCTCCTCCGCTGCGTCCAAGGCTTGGTGCATGGGTAAGATGAGGTGAGCAGCATCACTGATCGCGATGCGCTCCACATCCAGTCCCTGCGTTGCAAGCGCCTCCCGCTCCGCACAGAACGCCCACGGATCCAGTACCACGCCGTTACCGATTATACAGCGTTTGCCATGCACTATTCCTGAGGGAACAAGGTGCAACTGAAACTCCCGATCGCCAACGATGACGGTGTGTCCGGCGTTGTGGCCACCCTGATAGCGCACCACCGTGTCCGCGGCTGCGGCAAGGTAGTCCGTAATCTTGCCCTTGCCTTCATCACCCCACTGGGTCCCTACGACCACGACGGTCGGCAACAGCAATCCTCCTCGATCTTTCCTGGTCGAACATGGCCGAGCGCGCGGCGCCGCTTTTTCAGCCGGCACGGGGAGAACGGTCGTAGAACCTTCCCAAATCGCGTCGAAAGACGATGGGCACGGGACCGGTGGGGCCGTTGCGCTGCTTGGCGACAATCAGTTCCATCTCGAAGCGGCGCGAGGGGTCCTCGGCCAGCTTGGGATCCTGATAGATGAACATTACCACGTCCGCATCCTGCTCGATGGCACCCGACTCCCGCAAATCGGACAATTGAGGACGTCGATTCTCTCGCGATTCGACAGCGCGCGACAATTGGGACAGGGCGACGACCGGCAATTCGAGTTCACGGGAGAGCGCCTTGAGCGAGCGCGAAATCTCGGCGATCTCCTGCTGTCTACTCTCCGCTCGACCCCGTGTGTGCATTAGCTGCAGATAGTCGACGATCAGCATGTCGATCCCGGTCTCTGCCTTCATGCGCCTGGCGCGCGCCCGCAGATCCATGATCGCGATGTTCGGTGTGTCGTCAATGTATAGGCGAACCTCCGAGAGTTGTCCCAGAGCACGAGAGATATTGGGCCAGTCTTGATCGGTCAAAAAACCGGAGCGCATCCGCTCTGACGGCACTCCGGCCTCCGAACAGAGCAAGCGCATGGCAAGTTGGTCCGCACTCATCTCCAAACTAAAGAAGCCCACGGCGGCGCCGCGGTGCGCCGCCGCCGTCGCCATGTTCAAGGCCAGCGTCGTCTTTCCCTGGGACGGACGGGCTGCCAGAACAATCAGTTCCGAGGCATGAAAGCCTGTGAGCAGCTTGTCGAGTTCACTGAGACCGCTGGTGAGCCCGGCCACCTGTCCCTTGTGTTCGTATAAATGCTCCAAGTTGGAAAATGCTTGCATAAGGACATCCTTGAGATGGACGAAGGAACGACCGCTCCGGCGGGATTCAGTAATCTTGAATATTCGCGATTCCGCCTGGTCGAGCAGGGCATCCGCATCCTCCGACCCGCTGTAGACGGCCTCCGCAATATCGCTCGTCGCCCTCAGCAGTTCACGCAGTAAGGCTTTCTCCGCCACGATGCGCGCGTAGTGCGCCGAATTCGCGGTGGCCGGCACCGCCGCGGTCAGATCGGAGAGATACGACAGGCCGCCGGCCGCCTCCAGGGCTCCTAAGCGGGTCAACTCCTCCCCGACGGTGATCACATCCACCGCCTCGTTGCGTGCCGCCAGTGCAATGACGGCCTCGAAGATCCGGCGGTGAGGTTCGCGATAGAAGTCTTCAAAATGAAGGATCTCCGTACAAACGGCGGCCGCCTGACTGTCCAGTAGGATCGCTCCCAGAACCGACTGCTCCGCTTCGATGTTTTGGGGTGGCACGCGATCGGCAACGGGCAAGGCGGCGGCCTCCCTGCTAATCCGACTGTATTCGTACGTACACATAAGCGACAACACCGGCATGCAACTGAACCGCCACGCGGTGGTCGCCCAAAGACTTCAACGGTTCCGGCATGTCGACGCGACGACGATCGACCTCGACACTGTATTGCCGAGCAATAGCGTCGCACACATCCTGCGTGGTCACCGAACCGAACAGCCGCCCGGATGCGCCGGCCTTAGCTCCAACGGTGACGATTTGACCGTCAAGTTTAGCGGCCGATTCCTGAGCACGGTGTGCTTCGCGCTGCTCTTCTCTGGCCACTCGGTTTCGTGCCGCATTTCGGCGCTCAAGGTTCGCCGGCGTCGCCTCCACTGCCATTTGGCGGGGAATGAGGAGGTGGCGCGCATAGCCGGGGGCCACCTCAACCACATCACCGTCCTCGCCTAGACCCTTTATGCGCTCTCGCAATATGACTTTCATCTGGACCCCTCCCCATCAGAGCCACGACGCACACCGAGTTGCCGCGGACCAACCCTCAGGGACGCCAACAAGCCCAGTGCGGCAGGCCCCACGCCGAAACCGAAGGCGTCCAGCAAGCCCACCCCACCCACAACAGTGACGGCGGCCAAGTCGCGCCCGACACCGCGCCGCCGAAGCCACCCGTAAATCACCGCGCCACCCGTGACCGTGTACATAGTACCTACGGCCATCGACAGATTCAGAGCAACAACGTCGGCAACCCGGTTGCCCCGTCCGAGAAAAAGGCCGGCCAAGACCACGGCATACACCCATGCCGCGGCGGGCGGCACCCGCCATTCGGCAAATGGGGGCAGCGACGGAATCGGGTGCCCGAGCCGACCGAGCGCCGCGCAGGAGAAGAGATAAACGCCGGCGGACTGCAGAACAGCGACAGAGACACCCAACACAGGGGCCACACGCAGGAACAACAACGCCATCTCCTGGGGAGAAAGGGAAGATATGGCCTCCACCTGTCTGGCGTGTGCGTCTAGGAACCCGGTCAGAGAGGTCCATGCCTGCGCCCAGACATTGGTATGCCAGACCAGTATCGCGGTCAGCGCGCCGAGGCCGGTCGCCAGGATCAGGGCGACGCTCATGGCCGCGATCGCGACGCTGGCCGTCGCCTCCCGGTGAATCACCCATCCGGGGATTAGGCCAAGGGCGATGGTGAACACGAAAGAGGCGAGAGCCGGTAGCGGACCAATCCAGAGGGCTAGGAGCGCGGCGCCGACCACTGCCACCAACGCACAGTTCCGTGCACCGTTGCGGACATAGGCAAGGAATACCGGTATTGGCAGAAGCCACCCAAAGCCAATGTAAAAAGACAGGAGCCCAAGCAGCGCAACAAGCGCTGCCAAAAGGGCTCCTTCCACGAGTGGCTTGATGCGGACTGATTCCACGCCCAGCCCCCGTTCCGGCGCGCCAGCGCTCGCCGGCCGGTCCTTTACTCGGTCTGAAACGGCAACAACGCGATAACGCGCGCACGCTTGATCGCCACTGTCAATTGCCGCTGATGCCCCGCGCAGTTTCCCGTAACACGCCGTGGCAGCATCTTGCCGCGCTCATTAATAAAGCGCCGAAGCCGCACGACATCCTTATAATCGACTTGCCGAACCTTGTCGACGCAAAACCCGCATACCTTGCGCCGGCGACGCCTGTCCTTCCTGGCCAAGAGCCTGCTCCGCCTCCTCGTATTCCACGGTGGGATGGTCACGCAGGGAAGGGCGCCCCACGCTAGAAGGGAACCTCTTGATCATCATCCCCGAACTCAGTGCCACTGGGCGCCCCCGTTGACGCAGCCGCGCTCGCGCCATCGCGCCGCGGGCTATCTAAGAACTCGACGTCGTCCGCAACGACCTCGGCTGCCTTCCTCCGATTGCCATCCCGGTCTTCGTAACTGCGGATTTGCAGCCTGCCCTGAACGGCGACCATTCGTCCCTTGGTCAGATGTTGTGCCACACGCTCAGCCTGCTGCCGCCAGACGACCACATCGATGAAATCGGTCTCTCGTTCGCCCTGCTGATTGGTGAACCGCCTATTAACAGCAAGGCTGAAGTTGCATACAGCAGTACCCGACGGCGTGTAACGCAATTCCGGATCACGTGTCAGCCGGCCGATCAGCACAATAGCATTGAGCACGACCACACCTCCACGGCTTGAGGGCGCGCCGGCTACAAAATGCAAGAGCCCTTGGATCCGGTTCAGGCTTCCTGGCCAGCCGGCGTACCCATAGCAGGCGCAACATCCGCCTCAAGGGGCAGGGGTAGGGTGGCAGGCTTCGCTGCGGCTGGCCCCGCCGCGGTGTTCGCTGCAACTGGCTCGTCGCCATCGGACTTGGCATCAGCGCGCATAGGGGACGACGTCGATTCCAGCTCCAGGACGATGAGGTGTCTGAGGACATCTTCGCTGATGCGGCACACGTGCTGCAGTTCGTCGGTACCGCCCACCGGCTCGGCCTGAAAGCGAAAGAGGATGTAGTGGGCCTCTTTGCAGTCCCGGATGTCGTAGGCAAGTCGCCTCTTACCCCACCGCTCCACGGCCGTGATGTTGCCGTGACGATGTTCAATGGCTTCGCGCACGCGGACAAGGAATGCACCAACTGCTTCTTCGTCGAGCGTCGGAGCGAGTACAAGGACAGCCTCATAGGCACGCAAAGATACCAGCCTCCCCGTGGACTAACGGCCCCGCATGATATCGTGGGGGCAGGAAGGTGATTCACGCCGACACATGATAGGCCGTTCCGGCGGCAAAGGCAAGCCTTGCGCACCGGACCACCGGACTGGGTACGCCGCACAATTATGGTCGGGTCGGGCGGCGCATGTGCGGCTGGCGCGCCCACGCCCCAGAGCGGTGGACGGCGCGTAGGCTGGCGATCGCATGCGCTCCCTTGCGTCGCCAGTTCATCGCGCCATTCTTCTCTCGCGCTGCGGCCACCTGCTTGCAGCCGCCCTTGACCATGCCCGAGCCCAAGGGGAGCGTCGCGGTGGCGAACTCCGAGTAGCGCATTCGCGTAGCGTTCTCGCCGAAATAGTCCAGGCCCGACGGCCACCGGTGCAGCATCGTCGGGTGCACATGCCGCTCTATCGCTATCTGCGCCAGCGTCATCTCCTCGCGCAGCATCTTCAGGACAACCTCGGTCTTGAACTGGGCTGAATACTGCTCCTCACGCTGCTCGGGATTGCGTACGGAGCCCCGCTCTGACTGTCCAGGTTTGTGGGTCCATTATACGAATCTGGGTATCCCCTTGACTGCCACACCCCCAAGATGTAGTGTCGCGCCGTGGACGATTATCCGGGCACGTTCCTGGAGTTTGAGG
>JAJYVN010000078.1 GCA_021791995.1 Bacillota bacterium | reverse complement strand
GGTCTTCGTAGTGCCTCGGTCGCATGGGCCGCGATCGAGGCTGCCCGCGCAGGCGATGTGCGCGGTCCGGTCACCCTATGAGGATCACGCGCGGAGACGCCAGACGCCGTTGCGTGTTTCCGGTCGAGGAGGACAGCTGTGGGCACACTGCGTCTCGGAGCCATGTGTACGGTGACCGATTCCGCTACGCTAGCACGCCGCCTTGACGACGTAGTCCGTGCGGAACTGGATTGTGTGCAAATCACGGTGCCCTTACGCCGAAGCAAAGAGGAGTGGGCCGCGCTGCTGGGGATGTGTGCGCAGCGCGGCATTACCGTGGCCGCAGTCGGTAGCTACGCGAATCTGCTGGAGCCGGAGGATGCCCGTTTGCACGGGGCCACCGTAGCGGATGTGCGTGCGGCAATGGCCGCACTGGCGGCGGCGCGACCCGTGGCCACTCCGCAGGTCGTGTGTTGGAGCGGCACATACGGGGCAACCCTTTTGGCGCATGATGCGCGCAACCAGAGCGCCGCCGCCCGGCAGGCCGCTATCGCGCAAGCAACCGCGTTGGCGGAAGAGGCCGCCCGCATGGGCTGCCGACTGTTGATCGAACCGTACCACACGCATGCGTTCGGTACGACCTCTGCCATCACCGCATCGCTGCGGGCCGCTCTGGAAGCGGCCAAGCAGCCAGCATCCCCCGGGCATTCGGCCTTGCGGGTCGTACTGGACGCACCCAACCTATTGACAGGGGACGACCTCGCGGATCTGGAACCGTGCCTGGATCGGATCATCCGAGAGCTTAGTCCATGGGCCACCCTGGTCCATCTTAAGGACATTGCCACCGCATGCAGCCCAGGCGAACCGCCCGATCTCCCCCCACCCGGCCGAGGGCTCATCCCCTACCCCCACTACCTCAAAATCCTCTCCGACGCCGTGGCGGATCAAACGCCTGCCATTCTGGAACACTATGACGAAGAGGATCCCTCGGCGCTTCCAGAGCTGGTCGCCTTTCTGCAACGCTGTGGATGGAAGCGTGCCTAGATCGAAGCCACCAGCCTGTTTTGGCGCCGGCGTGTTGTTCGTACGGTCGACAGCCTCGCAACCGACACCCGCCCCGTTAGGTGGGTGGGGCCAGCGACAACGTGATCGCGTGCACCGCCACCCCCACCGTCCCGGCAAGGCGAAAGTCGGCATCGTAGTTTTGCTGACCCGTGAAATCCGCATTGCTGAGGGTCCAGGTGTAGGTCTTCCAGGAGGCCGTTCCGCCCAGCTCGAGCGACGCACCGGCCGAGGCGTACGCGCTCGCAAGGCCTGTGCCTGTTGTGTCATATTCTGCCTGGAGCGTCCCTCCCGAGGGCTGATCATAGTATTGGACGGTTAGATACAGCGTGCGGGGAAACGTCCAGCCCGGCACGTTGGCAGTGAAGTAAAGGTAGGTGTCTGCAGATCCCGGGGATGCGGTGTTGGTGTCAAACACCGCCGCGCTCTCGCCTCCAACCGTCGCGCTATGGAAGTCGCTGTCGCCCTGGTGAGCCCCAACCTGCACGAGCCCGACCGCGTTGGATGTGCCAAGGACCAACGAAACGGAGCCGGCGTTGGCTTCCGCGACGATCATCCCGAGCTCCGAGGAGGTGGCAGACCGAACCGCAGCGGGAAGCGCCGCACCGGTCAACACACGGTTGTACCAGAGATTCAGGTCGAGGGCCGCGAAGATGGCGGTCTCGGCCGCCTGAAAGCGTAGGTAGATGTGTTCGGCCGGGAGGAGCGTCGACAGGTCCAACGTGAACACAGAGAACTCCCCCCAAGATTGCGACGTACTTCCCGCCGCCCTCCAGTGAACCCCGTCCGTTCCAACCTCCACGCTGCCGGCTCCTGTCAACACCACCTCCGCACTGGCCTGCTTGCAGCCCTCGACATTGAAGGCGTACGTCCAAAGGCCGCCCTGCTGCGCCTGGCGCAACTCAGAGGCAACCCCAGCGCGCTGGTAGGTGGAAGCACTGGAGCCGCTGCCATCATCGCCGGCCGACAAGAGGAAGTATGTGTCACGAACGCCGTAGGACGCAGGGGTGCCCAGGGGAGCCGCGCGGGACAGCCCCTTGGCCCAGGCCTCGCGTGCCAGGTCGACCAATTGTCCCGGCAAGAGGAACTGAACCTTCTCTGCGTACGTGGTTTGGACAATGCTCAGCGCATCCGTATACTGCGAGCCATTGTCGAGCCCCACGACCACAAAGAGGGGGCGGTGACTGACCGCTTGCAGGAGACCGCTGATGTCGCTCTCGGCCTGTTCCGCCTGGGTGCTACC
Source organism: Bacillota bacterium (assembly GCA_021791995.1). Taxonomy (GTDB): domain Bacteria; phylum Bacillota; class Sulfobacillia; order RBS10-35; family JAJYVN01; genus JAJYVN01. The sequence goes on along the minus strand of JAJYVN010000078.1, from coordinate 8,807 downwards.
AGAACCGCCACCGAATCCCCCCATGGCAAACACGGGCCGTCCGTTGATCCACATCGCCTGGCCAGAAGGGTAGCCAATGTTCGATGTGTAGCCAAGGAGCATGCCGTCCGGCGGTTGGTTCCCGTGCATCAGATCCCACAGCCCCGAAGTGTGCGCGTTCATGACGTAGTCCTCGTGGGGCAAATCCTGGCCGACGCGGAGATTGGCCGCGTGCATGGCCGTCTGGGCGGATGTGACGTAGGCGTCCCAGTTGGGTTTTCCGACGAAGGACGCGAGATCGGGATACCCGAACGGCAGCCAAGCAATCATCTCGTCGTTGTCGGTCGCGCTGTCGAAGTAGTAACGGGCAATCCCAGGGGTCCAGGTAGCGGACATGCTTTGCATCGACCAACCAACAGGCACCTGGCCGCGTTGCGGCTCCACCCACCGTCCCTCATGAAAGTCGATCAAAACCGAAATGTTGTCCCCATCGGTGATGATGATGGCGGCATAGACCCCGTTGGCATCGAGCGTGGGTGCCGCAGGGCGTGGCTTCTGGGTCGCCGTGGTGGCGATGGCGCTATGCACACTCAGGTTCTCCGCCGAGAGGCCCGGTGTATCAGCGCCCACGAAATTCACACCATGACTGGAGCAGAGAATCGTCTGATCCGTCTCGCTGTTGGTCCAGCCAAATGCAGTCGTCTTCCGACCCGACACCAACTGGTAGAGATCCGCCAAGGTACTCGGCGGTGTCACCGAGGAGGTGAGGTCGCCGATCCAACAGAAGGCCCTCGCCACGACCGCGTAGTCCCGCGGCGTCCAGCGAATGACCCCCTCCGTGGGATCCGAAGGCAGATCCCCCACCGAGACCAGGGCCAGGGCCTCGGGAACGGTCTTCCCAAGTTGTCCGAGCATCCACTGGTAGGCGGCATCCGCGTTGGCAAAGTTCTTGGTACGAAGGTCCACAAGCAGTTGGAATCCTTGCCCGGACAGATTGAGACTCCCCGATGCCAGTGCCAGCGGCCCTTGCAAGGGCGAGGTGGCGTCGCTCGGTGCGACGGCCAAGACACCATGAAGCCATGCCAGGGTGTTGGCCACATTGATCGTTGCAGGCACGTTCGGATCCCAGATCACATACTGCTTGATCCCAGCCTTCCGCGCCGCCAGGACCGCCTGCTGGGGTGCTCCCGTCGTCGACTTCAACCCATAGGCCTCGGCATAGATCGAAAGCCAGCGCTGGTCAGATCCCTGAAACGCAACGCCACCCACATAGTTCGATGGCAAAAGCACATACAGGCCCTGCCCCCCGGGCGAAAGGCGTGCGTTCACAACCCCCTGCAGCACCGCCAGAGCCACCTGGGTATCGAGGGCCACACCATTGAGATCGATCACCAAAAGGCTTCCCGGACGGGCTGCAGGCGCTGGCAGCCAACCCTCCGCTTGCCCCTTCGTTGAGCTTACCGGCCGAGCACACCCATCCAAGAGCGGGAGCGCACCCGCCATCGGCAGAGCGGCCAAAAGCTTGAGCAAGGTTCGGCGACGCAACGCGCTCCCGGAGTCCAACGACACCACCTCGCTGTGGGGGGTTCCTCCCCGCGCGAGGCATTCCCTGCTGTTCCGTGTTGGCAGCACACGAGCTCGGTCAGTCTTCCAAGGCATCGAGGATGCGCCGCAGGGCTGTCTCGGGATCCGCCGCCGCCGTCACCGGCCGGCCAATGACCAGAAAATCGGCGCCCGCCACGAGGGCTGCCCCCGGGGTCGCATGCCGTGCCTGGTCGTTCTGTTCGACCCCCGCGGGACGAACGCCCGGCGTAACGATCAGGGCTTTTGTGCCAAGCAACCGGCGAAGGTCGGCCGCTTCACGGGGGGAGGCGACCACCCCTGCGCACCCCTCATCCATGGCTAGCCGCGCCAACTTGGCCACCTGTTCTTCCAGGGGGCGGCTGACCCCGACCGACGCAAGTGTCTCTGCATCCAGGCTCGTCAGGACGGTCACCGCCAGACAGCGCACCGGAGCCGCCCGCGTAGCGGCCCGGAGCATGGCCGGTCCCCCCGCCGCGTGGACGGTCACCCCCCAAGGCTCGAGGGCAGCGACAGACTCCATGGCATGTGCCACCGTGCGGGGAATATCGTGCAACTTAAGATCCAAGAGCACCGGTCCACCGAGGTCCTGGATTGCACGGACGATCGATGGACCGTGTCGATAGAAGAGCTGCATCCCAACCTTGAAGCGCACACCCAAGGGCGAAAGGCGCACCACCAGATCCCGGGCCGCGGCCTGTTCGGCAAGATCCAACGCAATGAACAGGCGCGATGCGGCATTCTGCACCATGCGGCCCCCTCATCCGGAATGCTTCCCATACTCCTGCAATGCCCAAGTACTGACAACCGCCTGTGGACCAGCCTCGACAGCGGCCAGCAGCGCGGAAAAGGTATCCAGGGAGGTAAGGCAGGGAATCCCCAACTCCACCGCCGCTCGGCGCACCTGAAACCCATCCCGTTCAGCCCGCCGACCGCGCGTGAGCGTGTTGAGCACCAGGTCAGCCCCGCCATCGCGAATCAAATCAAGAACGTTCGGTGCTCCCTCCTCGATCTTCCGTACCGGCTCGCTCGGGATCCCGGCCTGAGCCAGGAGATGCCCCGTACCTTCAGTGGCAATGATCTGTACGCCCAAGCGATGCAACCGCGTAAGGAGCGGTAACGCTTCCTCCTTGTCGCGGTCGGCAATCATACAGAGGGCACGGCTCCCGGCCTTTGGGAGCGGAATACCACAGGCAACAAAGCCCTTGGCCAGTGCCTCCCCGAGTGTGGCACCGATCCCCATCACCTCACCGGTGGACTTCATCTCGGGACCGAGGGCGGTGTCCACTCCGGTGAGCTTGCTCCAGGAGAAGACCGGAAGCTTTGCAGCCACGTACGGCGGATTGGGACTGTGCGTGATCTCCGCCATGTACCCCTGTGCGCGAAGGGACTGCCCCAAAAGGGTCCGAACAGCGATGCGCGCCAGCGGAACCCCGGTCACCTTGGTGAGGAAGGGCACCGTCCGTGAACTGCGTGGATTGACTTCCAACACGTAGGTCCGTGTCCGTCCATCCGGCTCCTCGGCAACAACATACTGCACATTCATCAGACCGCGAACGCCCAACCCACGCGCCATCTCGAGCGTATAGCGCTCGATCGTCGCCAGCGTCTCCGCATCCAACGACTGGGGCGGGTAGATCGCGATCGAATCCCCCGAGTGCACTCCGGCCCGCTCCACATGCTCCAGCACCCCGGCCACCAGCACCGAGTCGCCATCGGAGACAGCGTCCACTTCCACCTCGCGCCCCGAAACATATCGGTCGACCAAGACCGGATGCGCCGCACTTACCAGAACCGCCGCCTCCACGTAGGCCCTCAGGTCTTCGGCGCTGTAGCAAATCTCCATCGCGCGCCCTCCGAGGACATAGGAGGGACGAACCAGAATCGGATACCCCACCCGATCCGCGACGGCCAGGGCATCCTGCAAGGAGGAGGCTGATCCCCCCGCAGGGCGAGGGATACCAAGCCGCTCCAAGAGCGCATCGAAGCGGCCCCGATCCTCTGCCGCATCGATACCTGCTACATCGGTACCAAGGATGTGAACCCCTGCCGCAGCCAGCGGTCCAGCCAGATTGATCGCCGTCTGGCCGCCAAACTGGGCGATCACTCCCATCGGGTGTTCACATTCGATGACATTCATCACATCTTCAAAGGTGAGCGGCTCGAAGTAGAGGCGGTCAGCGGTGTTGAAGTCGGTGCTGACGGTCTCGGGGTTGTTATTGATGATAATCGCCTCATAACCCGCCTCACGCAGTCCCCAAACCGCATGCACCGAACCGTAGTCGAACTCGATCCCCTGCCCGATCCGGATCGGACCGGAGCCCAGCACCAGCACCTTCGGCCGGTCCGAGGGGATCGCTTCGTTTTCCGCGTCGTAGCAGGAATAGAAATAGGGAGTAACTGCCTCAAACTCTGCCGCGCAGGTGTCGACCATCTTGTAGACGGGACGGACTTCCCTTGCCTCCCGCGCCTGGCGCACCTCCGAGGCGGTCATCCCGAGGGCTTCCGCAATCTGCTGGTCGCAAAACCCCTCCGCCTTGATCCGACGCAGGGTCGGGGCATCCAAAAGGATCTCCCCAGCACGGCGTTCCATCTCGCGCTCGAGCGCCACGAGCCGCTCTAGCTGATGCAGAAACCACGGATCGATCGCCGTGTGGGTCGCCAACTCCTCCGTATCCCATCCCCGGCGTAGCGCCTCGAGCAAAAGGAGCAGGCGCCGATCATCCCCGGGTCGGAGGGACTGCCGTAGCGCGTCATCGCTCGCCAGCGCCGCCTCCGGCAACCGCAGCCCTGCGGAAGTACCATCCAACGAACGGATTGCTTTTTGCAACGCCCCGTTAAAGGTGCGGTCAATGGCCATGACTTCACCGGTCGCCTTCATCTGCGTACCGAGTTGGCGATCCGCACGACCAAACTTATCGAAGGGCCATCGCGGAATCTTCAGCACCACGTAATCCAGCGTGGGCTCGAAGAAGGCGAAGGTGGAACCCGTCACAGGGTTCCGGATCTCATCCAAGCCGAGGCCAATCGCGATCTTGGCCGCGACCTTGGCGATGGGATACCCGGTCGCTTTACTGGCAAGCGCTGAAGAGCGACTGACACGCGGGTTCACCTCGATCACGTAGTAGCGGTCGCTCTTCGGGTCCGCGGCCAACTGAACATTGCACCCACCCGCAATCCTCAAGGAATCAATGATATGCAGCGATGCCTTGCGCAGGCGCTGGTAATCCCGGTCCGACAGGGTCTGACTCGGTGCCACCACAATCGAGTCGCCGGTATGCACGCCAACTGGATCGAAATTCTCCATATTGCAGACGGTGATGCAACGCCCTTGGCTATCGCGCATCACCTCATACTCGATCTCTTTCCAACCATAGATCGACCGCTCGATTAGACACTGCCCGATGGGGCTCTGGCGGAGTCCCCGCCGCACCACCGCGGCCAGTTCCTCCCGCGTATGGGCAAATCCCCCCCCGCTACCGCCGAGGGTATAGGCCGGACGGACGATAAGCGGAAAACCAATCCGGCGAGCAAAGGCCTCCGCCTCCTCCACCGTATGGACGGTCTGCGATTCCGGGACCGGCTCTCCGATCCGGTGCATGGCTTTCTTGAACTCTTCGCGGTCCTCCGCTTGCCGGATGCCGGAAAGCGGCGTCCCCAGCAACTCCACATCGTAACGCTCGAGCACCCCGGCATCGTGCAGGGCCACCGCCAGATTGAGGCCGACCTGACCGCCGAGACCCGCCAGGAGGCCTTGCGGTCGCTCCCGGGCAATCACAGCCTCCGCCCGCTCCACCGAAAGTGGTTCGAGGTAGACCCGATCCGCAATCTCGGCATCGGTCATGATCGTCGCGGGATTACTGTTGAGCAGCACAACCTCCAGCCCTTCCTCGCGGAGGGATTGGCAGGCCTGCGTTCCTGCATAATCAAACTCAGCTGCCTGGCCAATAACGATGGGGCCGGAACCAATCACCATCACCTTGTGCAAATCGGCGCGGCGTGGCATGGTGCTCCCCCTTCCCATGGATCGAGACACTACGGGCGCTAGACAAGGGCGCCGTACCCGGATGCATGGGAGAGGGCGGCATTACCGTTGCGGCAGGCAAGCACGAACTCCCCGAACAGGGAATGGGAATCGGCAGGACCAGGACAGGCCTCCGGATGATACTGCACCGAGAACGCGGGGAGGAAACGGTGCCGAATCCCCTCCACCGTTCCATCGTTCAGGTTCTTGTGCGTCACCTCAACCACGTTCGGATCCAGGCTCTCCTCAACGAGGGTGTATCCGTGGTTCTGCGTCGTGATCACCCCAGCCCCCGTGCGGAGGTCGATCACCGGATGATTGACACCACGGTGACCGAAGAGCATCTTCTCGGTCTTCCCTCCGAGGGCAAGACCCAGCAACTGATGGCCCATGCAGATCCCAAAGAGCGGTACCCCGGCCGCGAGAAGGGCAGCAATCGTCTCCGGCGCCCCACCCACATCCCGAGGGTCCCCCGGACCATTGCTCAAAACAACCCCATCCGGACGCAACCGCAGGATCTCCGCCGCGCGATAGTGCGCAGGCACAACCCGCACACCAGCCCCGAGGGCCATCAGCGAACGGGCAATGTTCTCCTTCGCCCCGTAGTCAATCAGAACGAGCTTCGGAGAACCCTCGCTGAGCACTCGCTCCGCACTAGTCACACGCGCGACCAGACCGGCGGGCTGCCACTGCCGGGCCCGCTCCGCACAGGCCGCGACGTTCACATCGTCGCCCGCCCCCAGCGCACCACGCAGCGTCCCCGCTCGTCGCAGGTGGCGAGTCAACGCACGGGTATCGATACCCACTAGACCACAGATCCCGTTCTCCCGCAGGTACGTTCCGAGCGGATTTCGCTGCCCCCAGTGACTCGGTTCGACACAGTTTTCACGGAAAATGAAGCCGCTCACCCACGGGCGGCGCGACTCGCTCTCTGCCGGATCCACACCATAGTTCCCGATCAGGGGATACGTCATGGTCACGATCTGCCCCGCATACGAGGGATCGGTCAATACCTCCTGGTACCCCGTCATGCCCGTGTTGAATACAACTTCACCCAACGCCCCCGCGGTCGTATCCCCCACTGCCTGACCAACGAAGCTTACTCCATCCTCGAGCACCAGAACCCCGCGCACCGCAATCCCCCCTCATCGCCAGCGCTAATTATACAGAAACAATGCATCATTATGCAATGAAGTCGGCATTTCACGCATACTTATTCACTTTCAGGCCCTGCCCGCTCCATGATCGCCACTTCGTCGCGGCCGTCGATCTCGTCCAGACGCACTTCAATGACCTCGCGACGTGCGGTGGGAACGTTCTTGCCCACATAGTCCGCACGAATCGGCAGTTCCCGATGACCGCGATCGACCAGAACCGCCAGCTGCACCAGAGAGGGCCGACCGAGATCCATCACTGCATCCAAGGCCGCCCGCACGGTTCGTCCCGTATACAGCACATCGTCCACCAACAAAAGCCGCTTGCCGCTCGGATCCCCCGGCATCACCGTCTTGCTCAGGACAGGTCGCTCTCGAATGGTGCTCAAGTCGTCACGGTAGAAGGTGATATCAAGCTCCGCCAACACCGGTCGACTGCCTTCTAAGGCCTCGATTTCCGCCGCAAGACGCTTGGCGAGCGGCACACCGCGGCGCCGGATGCCTACCAGCCACAGCTCGTCCGTTCCATGAAGACGCTCGACCATCTCGTGGGCCATACGCCGCAGTGCCCGGTCCATCGCCAACCGATCCATGATGATGGCCTTCTCCCGCAAAGACACGGCAACTCGCCCCCCGTCCGAACACAAAAAAGACGCGCTCCGCGATTTGGTCGCGGCTACGCGTCTTGCCCTTGTGCATCCAACTCCACTGCATTTTCACGGCTCCTTGCTCGTCTCACTGGACGCGCTTAAAGGTGCCCGAACCAAAGTCAGTATACACAACAGCGAGGGACACCGCCAGTGCCCCCGCACCGGTGGGGTGCGCCCCACCATTGGATTGGCATCGCCTGCTTGGCTTACCGATCGATCGGCGAACCCAACGGGCAGCCGTCAACCGGCCTAGCATCCGCGCCGATCCGGTGGGCGACGGGCCCGGTCGTGCGTCGGACCCGCCCGCCCTCACCTTACCCGCGTCGAAAGAATGCGGCGTTCTTTTCGATGTATTCCTTCCACTCAGCCGGAAGCTCGTCTTCATCAAAGATCGCGTTGACCGGACACACCGTCGCGCACGCGCTGCACCCAATGCACTCATCCGGATCGATGTAAAACTGGTCCGCCCCCTCATGAATGCAGTTGACGGGACACACCTCCACACACGAAGCGTCCTTGACACCGATACACGGTTCAGCAATGACAAAGATCACGACGACCCCTCCCCCCGCCCTGAACGGCACATGCGCAGTATCTAAAAAGCAGGCTAGGACCGCCGTGATCGTCCGCACTCGAGCGAAGTGATCTTGATCACCGCCGCAGTTACCATGGATCGGTACAATAGAACCGGCGCCCTTAGCGGAGGTGGTAGACTCGCTGTATGGGGCACGGCTCTGAAGGAGCTTGGCAGTCGGGAGGAATGACACTTGGCAGAAGACGACGAAGTGAAGCCGGAAGCGATCCACACGGAAGCCGGCCGCATGTGGTACCGGCGAAGGGGTGGTGCAGTTCCAGCCTCGGCGGGTGCAACACGGAATACGACCCTCGCGGAACGTGGCTTCCCAAATGTCGATCAGTGGTCGATGACGGCTGTCCATCATCTGCCCGTGGAAGCACGCAAGGGATTTGACGAGGTAGCCCAGGGCTATCTGACCGACGACGAGGTGCGTGCAGAGGCAGCTCGATGCATCCTGTGCAAGCACCCCACCTGTATCTCCGGCTGTCCCAATAACAATCCCATCCCCACCTGGCTCGCTTTGGTGGTGGAAGGGAAAATCCTCGACGCCGCCGTGTGCGACTATGAAAAGGACTCACTGGCCGCCTGCACCGGCCGGGTCTGCAACTGGGAGGAGCAGTGCGAAGGCTGGTGCGTGCTGAACGCCGAAGGGGAGGGTGTTCGCATCGGGGCCGTCGAGCGTTACATCGCTGATTATGCCTTTCGGCATCGGGAGGAATTTGATCAACTTCGAGCCCAGCGCGCCCGCGAAGAGAAACAGCAGGGGTACTCCTCCTACACGCAGCCGGAGCTTTCAACCTACGCAGCCGCAGTCGACGCCTATGCGGCGCAGGTCCCAGGGT
>JAJYVN010000077.1 GCA_021791995.1 Bacillota bacterium | reverse complement strand
AAACGCCTGTGGAGCAGAAGGCTCTGGCCAGGAGAACGGCCTGGTGAAACCGGCTGCTGCGAAGCAGGAACGTTCCAATAGGAAACCGGCAGTAGCCGGAAATAAAAGACTATAAGAACAGGAACGGCGCCTCAACGAATGGATGCGCTCCGTCCCACGGCCCATACCCGGTTGGCGATCAGCGACATTCCCTGGCCCCGCCGCCGTACATGTCCATCGATCCCCAGGACCGGGGCCGGAGGGAAGAGCACCGGGCCGCAGTCCTGATACACTTTTTCTGGCACCATCACCTCCACCAGTCCCTCCTCATCCTCCAGTGAGAGGAATACCAACCTCTGTCCCGAGCGGGTGGGTGGCCGGTGCGGTCGCACGGGAATACCGGCGACCCAGAGGGGGAGTCCGTGCGGGGCACAACGGACCTGACCAGTGCGCAGGTATCCGTGCTCCTCCAGGTCCTCGCGCAAAAGCTCCATCAGGTGCCCACGCGGGGAGAATCCCAACAGGCTGGCCTCCTGCAGCCACTGTTCTCGGACGGAGAAGTCTCCCTGTCCCTCCTGCCCCATCTCAAGTCCCAGGGGGAGTCCACCCGTGTGCGCAAGCTGCAGATGGGCCGGCAGCGACCAGAGCATGCGACGGCGCCCCCCTTCATTCAGGCCGTCGCATGCCCCCGCGAGCACGAGCCCCTCGAAGGCGTCCAACGGGCCGTGTATACGGCGGCAGAGATCCAGTAGGTCTCGGTAGGGCCCATGCGCTTCACGCTCTGCCACCACCGCATCGGCAAAAACCGTCGGGAGATTGCGGATGGCCGTGAGGGGGGCACGCAGGCCACTGGTCGGTTCCATGTCCCACTGCCGCTGGCTGTGCTGGATATCTGGGCCGTGCACCGAGACCCCTCGACGCCGCAGTTCGGTGACCAGTGTGTGCACCGGATAGAATCCCATTGGTTGATTGTTGAGCAGACCCGCGAAGTATGGGGCGGGGTGGTGTGTTGCCAGGTAGGCAGTGCGGTAAGCGGTCATGCCGAAGGCAACGGCATGGGCCTCCGGAAAGCCGTACGAGGCATATCCCTCCAAGCAGGCGAAGACATCCCTCGCCACGGCTGGATCCACGCCACGCTCGATGGCTCTTTGCCGGAACAGGCCACCGATGTCCTCCATCTCGCGCGGAGAACGTGCATGGGACATGACGCGCCGCAGACGATCCGCCTCCCCAGGTGTGAAGCCAGCGATGGCAGAGGCGATGGCAATGACCTGTTCCTGGTAGACGACGACCCCGAAGGTGCGCTGCAGAATGCCCTCCAGGTCAGGGTGGGGGTAGGTGACGGGCTCGCGCCCCCGCCGGCGGTGGACGAAGGGGTCCACCATGTTGCCCTTGATCGGTCCCGGCCGAACGAGGGCAACCGAGGCGATCACGTCCTCCAGCTGGTTGGTACCAAGCCGCACCTGCAGGGCTCTCTGAGCGGGCGACTCAAGTTGAAAGACGCCCATCGTCTCCCCCCTGCGCAGACGGGCATAGGTCTCGGGGTCATCCTCCGGGATCCGCTCGTAGTCAACGCTGCTCAGGCGCACTGCATCGTCCACGGCTCCCAATGTGCGCAGCGAGAGGAGATCCAGTTTGAGCAGCCCGAGCGCCTCCAGGTCACGCTTATCAAACTGGGCGACAATGACCCCCTTGGCCGAACGTTGCACCGGCATGAGATCTGTCACCGGCCCCGGTGTAATGCACAGTCCACCGAGGTGTGTCGCTAGGTGGCGCGGCAGGCCGGACACGGCGGCGGTGGCCTGGGTCAGGGGCGCGAGTCTCTGGCGCGCGATGGGGAGCGATGCGAGTTCCGGCACGCGCTCCAGGGCAGACTGCAGCTCTCCTGCAGGGATGTAGTATGGGATGCGCTGGCTGACTTGGGCCAGTTCTTCTGGGGGAAAGCCTAGAACTCGCCCCAGGGTGCGCACGGCTGAGCGGAGGCCGAAGGTATTGTATGCCGCCACTGCGGCTACCCTCTGCCTTCCGTACCGTTCCACCACATATTCTGCCACCCGGTCCCGGAAGCGCGCGTCGAAGTCGAGGTCGATGTCCGGTGCCTCGGCCCGCTCCTCCGAGAGAAACCGCTCGAAGAGATGGCCACGGGCAGCGGCGTCTACGTCGGTGATCCCCAACACATAGGCGACCGCGCTGTCCGCTGCGGATCCTCGCCCGGCCACGCGGATACCGCTTCTGCGTGCCCAGCGCGCAACATCCCAGACGCAGAGGAAGTAATCGGCGAATCCCAGGTGTGCGATGATGTCCAGTTCATGGCGCAATCGTTGTCGCACCTTTTCGGTGGGCTGTCCGTATCGCCAGCGTGCGCCCGCCTCCACCTCGTGCCGCAGTTGCTCGATCGCATCCCCCTGGTGGGGGAAGTCCGGGTAGCGTCGGATACCCAGTTCCAGTGGGGTCGCGCAATATGCCGCCACTTCGGCCGTCATGGAACACGCCCGCGCGTCTCCTGTTGCATCCAGCACCTCCGCAGGGCTCTTGAGGTACCGCTCCGCATTAAAGATGCGTTCTTGATCCACCGTCTCAAGATCACACCCTAAACGTGCGCACACCAACAAGTCGTGCACCCAGGCCTCCCCCTTGGTGGCATAGCGCACATCCCCGCTTGCTACAGCATCAACCCCCAGATGCTCTCCTAGTTCCCGCAGCATGCGGATCAGGGGACGGTTGCCAGGGAGCCGGTCGGCCGGAAGCTCGAAGAAGAAGCGGTCTCGCCCGAACAGGTCCCGATAGTATGTCGCGCGATCCAGGGCCTGGTCCATCTGTCGAGAGAGGATCGCTTGCTCCACCGGTCCGGTCCGTCCCCCAGAGAGTGCCAGCAGATGGCGCCCCTCGGTCTCCAGGCCCTGGCGCGAAACGGCCGGTTGGCCACGGGGGTGTTCCAGGTGTGCCTGCGTCAGCAGGCGGCAGAGGGCGGCATAGCCATGGTGATCCGGGGCAAGCAAGATCAGGCGACCGCCATCCGCCAACGTCACATCGGCCCCGAGAATCGCACGCAGGTTGTGCGCACGGCAGGCCTGGAGGAAAGATGCCGCTCCCGCCAGCGTATCGCGATCGGTGAGGGCCAGCGCTTCCATGCCGGCTCTTGCGGCCTCGGCCGCAAGAGCCGTGGGGGACGAGACACCATCCATGGAGGAGAAGGGCCCGTGCACGTGGAGATGAACGAAGGACATCGGCATCCCTCCAGAACGCATGATAAGAAACTCTGTTTGGATACGTCAACCGTATAGACGAGCATGGGAACGAACGTGTATCTGTATAGTACATGGCCATGTTAAGTCGATATGGATGGAGTTTCCGAAAAGATAGGCACAACTGTCCTATTGCAATCGGAAGACATGTTCCTATAATGTTTGCGAATACATGATCCGTATGAGAGGGTGGCGGAACGGTGGATCCCCGGACCACATGGATTGTGTTCCTTCGCTGGCAGGGGCTTCTGTCGAGCAGCGGAGATGCCCCCCGAGCGGTCGTGCGGAATGGACAGGTCTGGGATGCGAACCGCAGCGCCCGTCGAGGTGGCGTGCGGGCAGGGCAGGCCCTATCGCTTGCGCGCACCTTCTGTCCCGACGGGCTTTCGACCGTCTCTTTGGAGGATGCGCGCGCAGCCGATCTCCTGAAGGGTGCATGGGGATTGCTTTCCGAGTCTTGTTCGGTGATCGAACCGGATCCGGACGGTCGTCCCGAAGCCTATGCGGCCTGGACCGGTGCGTCTCCTCCCTTGCCAGAATTGCGTGCCCTCTTTTCCCGCCAGGTAGAGGTATTCCCTGCGGCTGATCTGGCTATCGGTCTTGGTCCCAACCGCCTGATTGCCCGCCTGGTTTGCCCGGAAACTGGATTTGCCGCAGTGGCGCAAGGAGGCGAGCGGCGCTTCATGGCTCGCCAGTCACTGGCTGTTCTTGGTCCACTTCCACGCCATTTGACCCATTGGCTGTGCGGTCTCCGCGTTCATCGCTGCGGTCCGTTCCTGGAGATCCCCGAGTCTGTCTTGGTTGCACGTTTCGGGCATTCGGTGCATCGCTGGAGAGCCATGTGCGCCGGGATGGATTCCGATCCGGTCCGGTCGCTCTATCCACCCCGCGCGCTGCGCACTCGCCTCCCGTTGGCAGAGGGGGTGGCGAAGGAGTTCCTGGGGGAAGCCGCGGAGGGGTTGATGCGGCGTATGCTGGGTGACCTCCGACCGACCGAGGGGGCCTTCTGTCTCACCATACGTAGCGGTGACGTCTGCCATATGCGGCGGTGGCCATCGCCGAAGCGAGGGGAGGTCCTGGTACGTGCCGCCCGCTGCCTTGCCGCTCGTGTGGCGAGGGAGATGAGGGATGCGGAGGCGATGGAAGTAGAGCTGACGGATCTGGCTGTGCGGCCGTTCGCACCGCGAGACGTATGGGTAGAGCAACGGGAAGATCTGCAGCGTCAGGCCACCCTGCAGCGACTTTTGTCCCGCTTCCCAGAGAATCTGCTGCGCCGAGGCGCACCGGTGCGGGATCGTCATGAGGCGATGCTCGATCTCTTGGACCCATGGCGGTTGGGAGTGGGCGCCGATGGCGCACGTTGTTGATCGATCGATCCAGGTGCGCTACGGGAGGGACGGAAGGCCGGAGGCCTTCCGTTGGCAGGGCCACTGGCTTTGGATCGACCAACTCCTCGATGAGTGGGTTTACCAGGTACCTTGGTGGCGGCAACAGGGGCTTGCAGGCGCTACCCCTGACCGCACCTTCTACCGTGTGTGTACCAAAAGCGGCGGGGTTTACGAACTGGCCGGGGAGGATGACGGCCGGTTCGTGTTGCATCGGGTTTACGATTGAATCCCGCAGGAATCACCGACCAAGCAGGGAAGACCAGGGGAGTTGGGGGGTGCGCTGCATGCCCGACTTTGGTCTCGTCTTCTACAACCTTCCAGGGCACGACCTAGAGCGCTTCGTTACCTTTGCCTCCGAATCAGGGTTCACCTGTGCCGAGATCCCGGTCACCCGCATCTGGGACCATGGCGACCTCGATGTGGCCCAGGCCCAAGCGCGAGCGCTCCACGAACTCCTGGCGGCTCACGGCATGCACCTCTCCGCCCTCTCGGCGGGAAACGACTTCATCCAGCCGGATGACAGCGCGCTTGCCGCCCAGGTGGACCGTCTGTGTGAAATCTGCCGTCTGGCGCGGCTGGCCGGGACTTCCATGGTGCGCATCGACGGTGGCCATCCCAAGGACACCGTCGCGGAGGACCACTGGTTTACCCGCATCGTCCAGGGATTACGCCAGATCCGCCCCTTCATTGAAGCGGAGGGATTCACGCTGGCCCTGGATAACCACGGGCTCGTCACCAACGATGCCGACTTCCAAGCGCGAGTGTTCGATGCAGTTGGTTCCCCCAATCTAGGGGCCAATCTGGATACGATGAACTATCGTTGGCGTGGGCATGACCTCCCAACCGTGGAGCGTTTCTACCGCGTGATTGCGCCGTACGTTCGCCATACGCACATCAAAGACGGTCGTGGCAGCCGTGCGACTTACCAGGGCACCGTTCTCGGTCAGGGAGAGCTCAATCTTTTGTCTGCGCTGGACGCCCTCGTCGCCGTCTCCTACCGCGGTCCCTGGCTCGTTGAATATGAGGGGCAAACTGACCATGAGGCCGGATACCGCGCGGGGCTCGACTGGTTGCATGCCCACGTGCTCGCCTGATCTAGATCGCCTTGGGCCAGAGCAAACTACTGGATAGAAGCGGCTTGCATTGCGCCGCCGAGAGTGGTTCGGCCGGTGTGGTGGGAAGCGGCCCGCTTCCCCATGTGGCGGTGGCCTGTGCGAGGATCTGCTCGTCCGTCGCGTATCCGGGGGATGTGGACGTCTCGCCGTCCTGCCGCAAAACCTCCAACACAAGCGGGAGCAGCCGCGCGGTGTATCCATAATTCTGCCGGCTGGCCTGCGCGTATGTCGCACCGAGTTTGTCCAATTCGCCCGCGAACCAAAACGCGGCTTCGGCCGCGTAGGGATTGTCGCGCATGGACTGCTGGGCTGCGCAGGCCGCAGCCAGTGCGCTGCCCTCCTCGGTTTCCCAGGTGGCTGCCACGAGCCAGGTGTTGGAGTCAAAGGGATCGAGACGCAAAGCAGTCACCAGATCCGTCCGCGCCGAGGCTGTGAAGCTGGGGGGGAGGGGTGTTCCCTTGGACGTCTCGAGGGCACTCTCGATGACCGTGGCGTCCCCGAGCGCTGCCCAATATCGGGAATTGGACGGATCACTAGCTGCGGCAACGCTCAGGTTGGGGACGGCGGTTGCCACGTTCCCCGATACCACCTGACTCCAACCCTGCAAGTAGGTGGAGAAGCCAGGCCAAGGCCGGAAGAGCAAAAGCGCCAGGACCAGGGCCAGTACACCTGCGACCAGCCCGGATCGGTAGCGCGTTGTCCGATACTGTTGCCGAACCAACCCCGCATCCACGGTCAAAAGCGCCAGCACGACCGCACCCAGCAGTTCCACAGGAAGCAGGAAGGCGGTGGTTTCAAACAGCCCCTGCACCGCGATGGCCGCCAGAGCCCCGACCAGTGGGGCAACAGCACGGATCCGCCCCGCCCTCATTGCTCGCGATCGCAACCGGCGATGCATCGCTACCCACCAGATCACCAAGCATACCACAAGGGCGCAACTGCCAACGATTCCGGTTGTGGCAAGCCATTGGAGAGGGTCGTTATCCGCGCCCCCCGGGATGGTGATGAGCACCTCGGTGGAAAAAGTCTTGAGTGCGAAAAAGACGGGATAGAGGACGTTGATGCCGCCCGGCCCGACGCCGAGGAGTGGTCGGGCGTCGAACATGCGCAGCACGTCGTGCCATGTGAACAGTCGGGTCGCGAGTGCACTGGTGCCTACGACGATGGTTTTCGTGCGGTGGAAGACTCCCGGTAACACGGCACCCAGGAGGAGGCACGGGAGGACCACTGCAGCCAGCGCGCTGTGGGTGTTCCGGCGCCGTTCGGTTCCCAACAGCAGGGCTGTGATGACGACGAGTGCGACAAGTCCCAGATAGGCGCCACGTGAGAAGGTGAGAACTAGGGCCATGGTGTTGAGCGCGAGCGCGCTGATCCCCACCACGCGCAGAGGTCGCCGTTCTCCGAGGGCCAGAACGGTGGATACGCCGAGGAACAGCAGGCAGACCGAGCCGTAGGCGTTGGGATTGCGCAGTGTTGCGGTGACGCGAACAGGGATCAGATGTGCAAGGCTCGGGCCGGTCCACCCGACCGGCGTTGGGGTTCCGACCAAGAACTGGCGAGCGGCGAGCAGAGCGAGGGCGCACCCGCCGAGGGCCATGCTGACCAGAATCGCGTCGCGTAGTGAGACGGGCAGCCACTTGGGAACGTCGGCTCCCCGACGCTGCGGTCCGACCGCTGGCAAGCGTGGGAAACGATGGGGCAAGTGCTTGACCCACGCGACGGTCCAGTCGGTGAGCCGACGTATCTTGTCGGTGATGGATGAGGTGGGCGCCCTCCCCGCGTGCCGTCCATGTGTCCGGCGTTCCCTGCGCGGAGACGGAAGCGGCGCAAGGGCAGTGGGCGGGGCGCCCTCACCCGTGACAGGCGGCTCCGGCACCTCCTCTGGCCGATCGCGTGGCAGGCGCTGCTTGGGTCGCCATGCGATCGGCCAGCGATCCGCCGGCACTGGTTCTTCGCCCTTCTCTCCAATCCATTCCGGCAGTTCGCGGAAGAAGGAGGGCGGTGCACTCAGGTCTTCCGAGGCTACTACCTCGCCGTTTGCCTCCGCCGTCGGGGGTTCTTCCGGGGGAGGTGGTGCGGGGAGTGGGGAATCATGGTCGCTCGGCGGTGGGGGCTCGTCGACATCCTCGGGACCACCGCCTCCCATGATGGGGAGCACGATGCGCCTCCGGGCACGTCGTCTCTTCGTCGGCGGGGGCAGATCCGTCGTCTGGGACCACGACCGCGATGTTTCCTGTGGTGCAATGGCATCCACCAAGATCCCATACAGCGCGAGCGCGACACAGATGGTCCAGAGATCATACCATCCATCGTGCGGATAGACCCCGCGCCAGGCGGAGAGGATCAGCGCCAGCAGCGGAAGGGCGAGGGCAATGCGCAGGGGCCGCACGGGTAGGTAGGCACCACCGCGCCACCACATGGCCATCGCCGCCACCACCGCGATTAAGGCCAGCAGGGCCAGGGGATGGGATGCGGCATATGCTCCGCCATACGCAGCGGGGGCGTTGAAGACGCTGACTGGTGCTTCCAACGTTCCGCGGACAATCAGCCAGCCGATGCCAAGCAGTGCACCGGCGACGACGAGCACGCGCAAATCGCGTCCCCCCCTGTTCGGAGTTCGCCGTTTGAGGCGCCCTCTCCTAGGCGCTCGGGCGCGATTCGCGCGCTTTCGACCTCACAGGCCACGCATGGGTGCAGCCGGCGTGGACAAGAGATCAACGTTATATCCTGCCTGGCGGATGAGGTGTCGCGTTGCCCGAATCAAACTGCGGCGGCGCTCGCTGTCATCCTCGAGGCGGAGCGTTGCCCCCAGGACTCGCCGCTCCGTTTCGGTGAGACCTCCCGCACGCCAGAGTTCCTGGAGAGCAGGCGATGCGCTGGCTGGGACCTCACGCAGAGAGACGGTGCCGAACCAGAGTCGCATGGCCGCATCGTTGGACATTCCGACCGCTCATCTCCCAAGGCCGAGTGTTTTGGTCGATCTCCATGATGGGGTGCCCCATGCACGGTTCTCGTTCGCCCCTCCAATGCTCGGGGTGACCGTGGGATACATGCGCATGTGCTCTTCCGTTCCAACCCCGTGTACACCCACGGTCCACGTCAACGACGGGCACCGGCTTTCCCTCGGTGGCCCTCCACAGTGTGGGCAAGCCGCTCCTGGCGCACCGGGTAGCGGAAAGTCCTGCGTCCATTCATGCGTGTGACCATCGGTCGGGCAGAGGCGATCCATGCACATTCTAGGCTGCATACCTTGCGTTATACCATAGATAGCAACAGCACGGGCTAGTGTTGTCCCTTCGGGTGCAGCCCGACATGGGTGGGTCACATCAGGTATCGGAGAGATAATGGTCCGCACGAGTGCCCGGGTGCAGGACCTGCGGTTGCCCGCGCTCATCGCCGTCGATGCACTCAACCGGGACGGTTGTCCGTGTCGGGCTACGGGTACTTCCTTGCGAGATCCGACGTCTGTCTCCCCTGGTAGATGATTGGGGTGAGCGACACCAGTTGACAGGATGAAATCATGCCCGATTGTTCCCGTTTCGTACGCACCGGCCCTGAGCAACTGGCCCGCAGGGCCCCGTCCGAACGCTTCCCGCGTTTCGTAAAGCTGCACCCGTCGAAGACGGCCACGAAGGGTGCTGCGTACTTGGGAATCCTCTGCTACACTGCGCCCAGAGCGCTTCGCTTGGACGGAGGCGGCAACGACGGACCGTGAACGCATATCGGAGTTGTCGTCCCTGAAGGTTTGGGGCATTGGCCTGCCCCTGGGACTGGTCTTGGCTGCGGTCGCGGTCGAATACTTTCTCTATGATCGGTATCTGAATACCGGATATGCCACCATTGCCGCTGGCGTGACGCTCTTGGTCGGGGTGGCGGTCTTTGCCACCAGCATCTGGCGCGTCCTGGAACGGGCGGAGAGTAACCTGCATCAAGCTTACGCGACCGAGCGTTCCCAGCGTCAGCAATTGGTTGCCTTGCAGGAGGCTACGCTGGATCTTACCTCCAAGTTGGATCCAGCGGAGGTGATGCAGAAGGTTGTGGACAAGAGTTGTGAGGTGATCGGCGCGCGATACGGTGCCCTCGCCATCCTCAAGGAAGACGAGACGATCGGTGCCGTCTACACGCACGGGATTGACGCCGCTGCGCGTGCGCGTATGGCACAGCGCACCGCCACGCGTCTCGAGGACATCGCCCTGGATCCGGCAATTGTTGGTTTCCCCGAGAATCGCCCGCCGCTGCAAACCATGCTGGCAACCCCGGTGCTCGGTCAGGGGAAGGTGCTGGGGAACCTATATCTTGCCTCGAAGCTCGATAATGAAGGTTTCACTGCCCCGGATCGGGAGATCCTTGAGCGCTTCGCCGCACAGGCAGCGATCGCCGTGAACAATGCCCGCCTGTATGGTCAGCTCGAGAGCCTGTCTGTGGTCGCCGAGCGCGAGCGCATCGCCATGGATCTCCACGATGGCGTGATCCAGGCGTTGTATGCGGTGATGCTTCAGCTTGAGAGTTCGCTCCACGCGATCGAGGAAGCCAGTTCCGCCTATGCTGTGGTCGATGGTGCCATTGATCGGCTGGGCGATATCAGCGCAGACATTCGGCACTATGTCTTCGACCTGCGTTCGCAACTCTCCGATGCCGACGGGTTCCCCAACCTCTTGCGCAACTTGTTGAGCTCTCTGCCGGGCGACGCGGCATTCGAGACAACGCTCCACATTGAAGGAGACTGCAGCGGGGTGGAGAGGTCCGTGCAGTGGGAGCTCTGGCACATTGCGCGTGAGGCCCTGTCCAATGCGGTGCGGCACTCGGGTGGCAACCGCCTAGAGATCCGGCTCTCGTGCACTCCGGAGCGCATTATCCTTGCGGTTGCGGACGACGGGAAGGGACTTTTGCCATCGGAGCTTGGGCGAGAGCACAACGGCTTACGCAACATGCGCCAGAGGGCCGAAACCCTCGGCGGCGAACTCGTGATCGATAGCACCCCGGGCCAGGGCACCACGGTTCGGATTACCGTCGAGAAGCCTCTGCCCGAGGCGCAGGGAAGCGGAGGGGATGCGGCATGAGTGCAGAGGATGATGGAAGTCCCGCAGAATCGGGGCAAGCACCGATTCGGGTTCTGTTGGTGGATGATCACGAGGTGGTCCGCCTCGGCTTGCACTCCCTGCTGGCGGCGAGTGAAGCCACCACTGTCGTGGGTGAGGCGAGCACTGCAAAAGAGGCGGTGGCCTTGGCCGAGCGGTTGCAGCCTGACGTTGTGGTTCTGGACGTGCGGCTGCCGGATGGCTCAGGGGTCGAGGCCTGTCGCGAGATCCGTTCCCAGCGACCCGAGACGAAGGTGATCATGCTCACCTCGTATGCGGACGATGA
>JAJYVN010000076.1 GCA_021791995.1 Bacillota bacterium | reverse complement strand
CGGTCGGTCGTTATTCCACGGGTACAGGCAGCTTGCCATCGCGGTACATTCGCCACGCGGCTTGGTAGCTGATGCCCTGCTCCTTCGCCCACACGCTTAACTTCATACACTTAGTATACAACATCTGTCGTTAGACGTAGATCTGATTGGTCAACAGTTGAAACCCCGTCGGCGAAGATTGCCGGACCGCCGCTGGCGGACCTATAATCCACAAAGTTGCCGGCAATCACAACCATAAATGTCCTTGCAGCGCAGAAGGGGTGGGGCGGTGGTCGAGCTGAACGCGCCCGGGTCTCATGCAGTCGTTGTCGAAGACCTGGTGCGTCACTTTGGCGGAGTGGCTGCGGTGGCCGGTATCAGCTTCCGGGTGCGAAACGGTGAAATCTTCGGTTTTCTTGGTCCCAATGGAGCTGGAAAGACGACCACCATGCGCATTCTGGCAACGCTGGACCGACCAAGCTCCGGTCGGGCAGAGGTGGCTTCCTATGATGTGGTAACCCAGTCCCAGGAGGTGCGGCGATCCATCGGGATGGTGTTTCAGGACCCGACCCTGGACTTGCGGCTTACAGCGGCGGAAAACCTCTCCTTTCACGGGATGGTCTACGGCCTTCGTGGAGCCCATTTACGGGAGCGCATGGACGCGGTGCTAGAGATGGTCGAACTGGCCGGTCGGCGGCGGGACCTGGTGGCCACCTTCTCCGGTGGCATGAAGCGTCGACTCGAAATCGCGCGGGGGCTTTTGCATTCCCCCCAAGTGCTTTTTCTGGACGAGCCGACGGTTGGCTTGGATCCACAAACCCGCCGTACCATTTGGAAACATATATGTACACTTCCGGACACCGACGGGACTACGGTCTTTATGACGACCCACTACTTGGATGAGGCAGAGTTCTGCGACCGTATCGCAATCATTGATCACGGGCAGATCGTCGCGATGGGGACACCCGAGGAGTTGAAGCGAGCGGTGGGCGGCGACGTGGTGACGCTTGACAGCGACGATCCGGATGGTCTGGCGGAGGTCGTCTGCAAAGAGTTTCAGTTACCTTGCCGAAGGAGCCACACGGGCTTGGCCCTGGATGTGCCCGACGGCGGCATACTCTTGGCATCCTTGCTTCCGCTTCTGGCAGGCCGGGTACACTCCGTCGGCTTGCACCGCCCGACGCTCGACGATGCGTTTATGCATTTCACGGGGCACGAGATCCGTGACGAGCCGCTCGACTATCTGGCGGTGGCACGCTCGACCATGCGGCGCCAATGAACGATGGGAGGCAGCCATGCGCGTGGCATTGGTCGCTGGCTATGTGATCTGGTTACGCGATGTCATTCGGTTTCTGCGGGATTGGCCACGCCTCATCGGGGCACTGGGACAACCCTTGATGTATTTGTTCATCTTGGGGGACGGGCTCGGGTCGGCCTTCCGGCTGATCAAGGTCCCGCAAGGATACTCTTACGTCAGTTTTCTCTACCCCGGCATCATCGGGATGTCCGTGCTCTTTACCTCGCTCTTTAGCGGCATTTCCATCATTCAGGATCGCGAATATGGTTTCCTCAAGGAGATCCTGGTGGCACCCGTGCCACGCTGGGCCCTTTTGCTCGGCAAGGCAGCTGGTGGAGCGAGTACGGCCGTGCTCCAGGGGGCGATCCTAATCCTCCTGGCGCCATTTGCGGGTGTGCACCTCACCCTCGGGGCGGTCTGCGCGATGCTCGGCATCATGGCCCTTTTGGCGCTGAGTCTGACATCCTTTGCCCTCGCTATCGCGAGCCGTATGGAGTCACTTCAGGGGTTCCAAATGATCATGAATTTCCTGGTGATGCCCATGTATTTCCTCTCCGGAGCGATGTTCCCTCTGACGGGGACGGCGGGCTGGATGGGATTTCTCATGCGACTCGATCCACTGCTGTATGGGGTCAACGCGTTTCGTGCGTTGCTCCACCCGCTGGGGGTGACTGTGGCATCATCGATCCGCTTTCAAACGGATCTTACCGTGGTGGCCGTCTTCGGACTCGTCACCCTCACGCTCGGAACCCTCGGCTTTGCGCGCAGGGCCTGAGTTATTGGTAAATGACGAGTAGAGGGGCTGGATTCAAGGCCAGGACCTGCTCGGGTGTCAGTAGGTTGATGTCATACTTGTAGAAGAGTTTCATGCCCCCATACTGGATCAGTTGATTGGTCACGAAGTCCCTGTAGTCTTTCAGCTTGTCGGCCTGTGTGCCCCACCCGTCAATGTCGGTGATGAATGCGACCCCAGGCTTAAGCTCTACCCCCTGCGGGTCTGGAAACATGCTGGCGCGGAATTCATGCACAATCAGTACCTTCTGCGGCAGGTCGTCCTGCTCTACCAGTTGGGATAACGTATTGATTGTCCAGTTGATGGCGGTTGTGCTGATGCTGCCAATCTCTTGGCCCGGGATTTCGTCCGCACTCATGTCGAACTCTGGATCGAGGGCAAGCTCGACGTTCGGAAACTTAAGGTATGGAAGCATGTTGGTGACCTGGGATTGAATGCTGCTCCGCCCCACCTGAAGGTCCAGGATCAGGAGATCCCCACGGGCACGCGTTGCACTGATGTACTCGTCAATCATGGAGGCAGGCATGTCCGCCGCGTATGCCCCACCTGGCCCTGGACTGCCCTGAGCGACGACGGCGATCAGTTCCAGTGCCCGGAGCACCGGATGGCTCGGATCGAGCCCTTGATAGACGGCCGCCTGAGCATCGAGTTTGGCGAAAACCTCGCTCAGGGGATACTCCCCCAGAATTCCCAGGGCGCTGGACTCCGGATTGCCATAGTACGAAACGATCCGGTAGGTTGGGAGGATCTCGGGCGTGCCTGGACCGGTGGATTGTGGTGGGACGTAGTCACAGGTGCTGGGAGTTCTTGCGGAAGGTGTCGAGGAAGAGGTTACTCCGGACGCTGATGTTCCGGAAGACGCGGGCGTCGTGCTGGTGGTGGGGCAAGGGGTGTACGGACCGGAGTAAAAGGGCTCCACGCCAGCCCACGTCGAGGACGGAGCCAGATAACCGCCCTCAGCGAGTTGGGCGGCGGCCGCGGCCGCCGCGATGGCTGAACTCGACTCGGCCGTGGTGGAGGATGATGCTGAGGATGCTGAACCGGCCGAGGTGTTCTTGGTCGGTGCCGCGGCGGCCGGGGTTCCCTTGAACCACACCACTCCGATGGCGAACGCTGCGACGACAACAATCCCAACTGCGATCACCCACCCCCGGGCGGCGAGGCGCACCGACCGAGAGCGGCGACTGCGGCGAGAAGAAGACAAACAAGTTCACTCCTGGATGTCGACTCAGGCTTGCGACGCCTTGACAGTATAGGAGAAGAGCGGCCCGAGGTCGAGGTCCCATCGCTCTAACCCCGTGCCGCTCTTACTGAACGGTAAGTTTGCCCACCATACCTTGCTCGGCGTCTCCTGGATTGGTGCTTGAGAAGTAGAAGATCCCGCTCTTACTGGCGGCGAACTGGACCGTCACCGTCTTGCCCGCGGGCAGAGCAACATTGACTCCGAAGGCGGGCAGTGTGAACGTATGGGGCACTGTGGAAGCATTGGTCACGTCAAGAACGACCGCGATGCCTTTGGGGGCCGAAAGGGTGTTGGGGCGGAAGCCGAAGTTGATCGCTGTGATGATCTGCGGTTTTTTGTTCGCGAGTTGGGCGGTCCCCACCGGGCGGTAGATGGCCGGAGCCCTTGGGCTCGAGGTCGGCGAGGTGCTGCTCGAACCGGACGCTCCGGACGAAGACTCCGAAGGCGGGGTCGTTGAGGGGGCAAAACGGGCGCCGACCCCGCAGCCTACCGTCAGAAAGGCGACAGCGATCAGGCTGACCACGATGTACCTCCGCCAGACGAGCATGCCCGTTCCCTCCTCAGCCGGTCCCGACTAACTGGCGCTCGACGAGGCGCTGGATCCCGAGGAACTGGTCGAAGAACTGGTCTTGGAGCTACTGGTGCTCGACGACGCCGACGAAGAGGGATCTGAGCTGGAGCTTGCCGATCCAGATGTCACGCCGGATCCCGACGTGGTCGATCCGGGGGTCTTGGTCGTTCCGCAACCACTCGCCAGAATTGCGCCACCCATGAGGAGCAGCGCGATCACCGCAGGGAACTTCATCGCCTTTCGAGCCATGCTTCATCCTCCTTGTGGTCCAGGATCAACGCTTTAACCATTTCCCCCCGCGACCACGAAACATACGTCCTGTGCGAGATTTGCTTGTTTTGCTTCCAAAATCGGTGCGGTTGCGCGGGCAAGGTTGCAACGTGGAGTGGCATTCCAGGCCCGTGCCGCGATCCCCGTGGAGGAGACCGAAGATCGGCGCGGAAACGGGATGTGGCCAGGCGTTCACTCCAGGCGGGGGTGTTGGTTTGCCCAACCATTCAGCGATCTTCTTTGACTTTGATGACACGCTGCACGACTTCAGAAGCGCGTACCAAGCGGCCTTTTCTTCCTTGGTCCACACGGTACTAGAGTATGCTCCTGTGACAAGCTCCCCCCTCCGAACCACGGTGGCGGAGGTGCAGGCACGCTCGGCGCACGCTTGGGACAGAATCTGGGAACGCTTCATGGTCGGTGAGCTGACAGAGGAGGGATTATGGAGCGGCCGCATCAGCGCGGTGATGGATGCGATCGGTCTACCCCTTGACGACTCGGTCGCCCAAAAGGCGCGGAAGCGTTATCTGGAGGCAATGGAAGAAGCGATTCGCCTCTACCCGGACGTGCACCCCGCGCTGGAAGGGCTTCGTGGGCTTCCAAACCGACCTGTGCTTGCCGTGCTGACGAACGGGCCAGCCACGACCCAGGCGCAACGACTGCAGCGTCTCGGCCTGTATGAGCAGTTTGACTTTATTCTCATCTCTGGTGCTATCGGTGTCGGAAAACCGGATCCACGCTTCTTTGCCGAAGCGCTCACGCGAGGTGGGGTGCCACCCGACCGCGCCGTGATGATCGGCGACAACCCCCTGGCCGATATAGGTGGTGCCAAGGGATCCGGCCTGCGCGCCGTATGGATGAATCGTAACGATGCGCCTTGGCCGGACCGAACGATCAAACCCGATGCAGTGGTGCACAATCTCCTGGACGCCGTCGCTGCTGCACAGCGCTTCCTCTGGGAGGACGAGATCCCACAAGGGCGATGACCCGTTGCCCGCTCCACCGCAGAGGTACAATAGCGACTGCGCATGTTGCGAAGCGCAACGCGTCCCGTTAGCATTGATTCGGGAAGGTGCCAGCGTGGGGCCAAACGAGGTGCCGATGTGGATTCCAAATGACTCTCCGCGATTGCACCGTCTATGACACCTTGTGACGCATGGCACGCCCGTCCACGGGCCTGTAGCTCAGTGGTTAGAGCAGGGGACTCATAATCCCTTGGTCGTGGGTTCGAATCCCACCGGGCCCCTTCCGAAAAGACCCAGAGCACCAACGCATAGGAAGGGACCATCCTGGTATATACAGGAAGGTCCTCTTCTTTTGCCATCACGTTTGCCATCATGCTTGGTTTGATGGGTTCTCTCCGCCGCGTTGCCAACCCTGGCAGCAAGCCACGCATCGGCTTGCTAGGCTGCATCCCGAGTGCCCCATCATCTTGGCAGCCACCGCCACCGGAACGCGAGCACCGAGCAGAATGCTGGCGGCGGCGTGCCGCAGTGAGGATAGGGGTAGCGGGCGGACGCTGGCTCGGCGGCGTACCCGCACGAAGGTTTGATCCACCACAGATGTGCTCAACGCCGCTCCCTCTGGGTTCGTAAACGCCCACCCATCCTCTTTCCATGCGTCTCCGGCGGACAAGCTGCGGGTTTCCACCGCCAGATCAGGGGAAGCTGCTCGGATCCGACCTCGATCCGTAACCAATCGGCCAAGACCAGCGCGGGGCCACCGGCCGCGGCGACGTACACTGCGACGCTGATCCGGTAGAGCGTCAGGTGCTCCCCCCCCGAGCATCAACTCACCCAAGGTTGGTTCTCCTGGGGCGGGTCACGCCAGGGGTGCATCGGTGCCCGGTGCCGAACTCCCGCTGGTTGCAGCCCCAGCTTCGTCGGGGGATTGTCCCTCTCCTGCCGATGCTTCGGCTGCACCGAGGAGACGTGCGGCGTCACTCTGTTCCCAACCGGGGCCGCCTTCGCGGATGCCGCTGAGGATCCCCGTCATCGCCTCACGCAACTGCGGCTGGTCGGCGTCGGTCCGAGCCAGGACTGCCAGGGTCCAGCCGTGCGGAGTCGCCTCCCCAAGGAGCACCCCCGCCGGGCCCTCCAGGGTGAGGGAGTTCCAGGCCGATCCGGCTTCGCCGCCCGACCCCAGGCGCAGCGTCGAAGCGGCATCCGCCAGGAAGGCGACACCGGATGGTTGGTTGGAGGCCAGCAGGGTGCCGGTGGGACCGACCAGCATCCAGCCCTCCGCTCCGAGGCTGACGAGTTGGCGCACCCGATCCGCCACATCGGGGAGCAGGGCCGGTTGCGGCGCGAGTTTGGTCGAGTGCTCGTCCCCCTTGACCCGAATCACCGTTTCGGTCGTTGCCGACCGGGCGCCGTGCAGATCGGCGATCATGATGGCCGTTAGCACGAGCAACGTCGCACCGATGAGCCAGAAGATCACGAGAACTGCCCCCTTCCCCGCCTCACTCGATCGCTGGGCCCGCAGCGCGGTGTTCACCGGCGGTGAGGTGCTTGCGCAGGAAGGCTGCCGGCACGATGCTAATAACCCCGATGATGGCCAGCGCCACGAAAATGTTGTCCAGGCTGCGCACAAACGCCAAGCCCTGAACGTACTGGTATGCGTTGTACAGTTCGGACTGAAGCATGGTGGGCGAGGCGTGGGCGACGGCTCCAAGGGCCATCGCGGCGGGGGAGCCAACCGTCATGCGCGCGGCGATGGCCGCCGACTGGTTGGCGATGCCACCATCGAGTGCGACGGTCAGCACCGCGATTCCAAACGATCCGGCCACCCGCATGAGGATATTACTCAGGGCTGAGGCCCGGCCGATCATCTGCGGCGGGATCACCGACATTCCGGCCGTCGTCGCCGGCATCATCGCCAGTCCCATGCCGACACCGCGCACGGCCATCCACAGGACGATCATGCCATCGGAGGTTTGGAGCGTCATGCTGTGAAACAGATACGTTCCGAATGCCAGGATCAGGGTTCCGAGGATGACGGGCAGCTTCGGCCCGATACGGTCGTACATCCGTCCGGCGAGAGCCATCATCATGCCGGTCGCCAGGGCACCCGGCATGAGAATCAACCCGGTCTGCAGCGCGCCCTTGTCGCGGACCAACTGGAGGAACACTGGGATAAAGAACGCCCCTGCGAAGAGCGCCACGTTCATGCCGACGGTGAAGATCAGGCTGGCCGTGAACGACCCATACCGCAGGGCGCGTAGATCCAGAAGCGGTCGAGCCACCTTCAGCTCCACCCAGACGAAGAGTAGCAGGCTGACCCCGCTGATGAAGAATAGCCAGGCGACGCCTTCCGAATGCCAGCCCCAGGTGGAGCCCTCACTGAGGGCGAGAAGCAGCGCGAAGAGGCCGAGGCCCGAACTGACAAAGCCCCAGACGTCGAATGGTCCTGCGTCCTGGGAACCGAATTCCGGCAGGACTGCGGTGGCCAGCACCAGACCAAAGATCCCGATGGGGATGTTGACGGTGAAGATCCACCGCCAGTTCACGTACTGCACGAGGTATCCACCGACCGTGGGGCCGATGGCCGGGGCCAGCAACATAGACATGCCGAAGATGCCCGAGGCGATTCCCAGGCGCTCGCGGGGAATCAGTCGGAACACCATCGACATGGTGGTAGGCATGATCATGCCACCGCCGACCGCCTGCAGCACTCGCGCCCCGATCAACATCGGTAGGCTCAGTGAGAGCCCGGACAGCGCGGAGCCGATGATGAAGATCCCCAGCGACCACAGATAGAGCCGCTTAAATCCCATCCGGTCCCCCAGCCACCCGGAGGCCGGCACAACGACGCCGAGGGCTAAGAGGTAGATGGTGACGACCCACTCCACCTGCGCCGTGTTGACACCAAAGACGTGTTCCATGGTCGGGATGGCCACGTTCACGATGCTGCTGTCCAAAAGCGCCATGAAGGCGCCGACGATCATGGCCACCATGGGCAAACCCCAATTTTCCAGGGGATGGACGTCATCATCCCCCGATGGCGGGCCGGCCGGGGTGGAGGCGCGCTGGCTCTGGACTTGGGGGGCCGACCGCGCATGGCGAGCCCGCCGCGGACCAACGGGCCGTTGATTGTCCTCACTCAATTCCCCTGCCTCCAACCTCACTTGGCGATATGGATGCGCACCCAGGCGCTCTCGCCAGGTGCCAGGTTGCCGATCACGTTGGAGAGGGTGATCTCCACGGGAATGCGCTGCACAACCTTGGTGAAGTCACCGCTTTGCGCCGGAGCGGGCAACAACGAGAAGGTCGCCGCCGTCGCCAGGCCGACCTCCTTGACCGTTCCGCTGAAGGTCGATCCCGGGAAAGCCGAGATGCGCACGTCGACCGCCTGAGCCGCTTGAACGTTCCGAATGGCCGTTTCCCTGATGTAGGCGGTGATCGTCGGCACCGCGAGGTTGGCCACGTATGCCAGGGTGGTGCCGGTCGTCACGATCTCACCCTGCACCTCCGCGTTCTGGACCACCGTGCCAGTGATCGGCGCCACCACGTTGACCTGGGTTGTCCCTGCGGTGGTATCTGCCGACGACGCTGCGGCCGGAGCCCCCGCCAACTGAATCGTGCCGAGGGACTCACCCGCCGTCACCGACTCGCCGACGTGGGCATTCCAGGTGATCAGTGTCCCGGTGCTGAGCGTCATGACGGGGGCCATCGGTGCCGTAACCTGCGCATCGTTGGAGATCACGAAGTTCTGTCCCTGGTACCAGTAAAATATAGCGATCAATGCTGCCGCGATCATCACGATGACCACGACCAGCGGAGCGATGATTGCCCGAGCGCCACGTTCCATGTCAACCTTCCTTTCCCGTCGCACGCAGCGGGTCGTCAGTCGCAGGATCCCTTGTCTCCGGGCGGCAGTTGGTCGGCCGTTTTGCGCAGGGCCTCCATTAACGCCCGCAGTGCATCATCGTCGATGCGGACCAGGAGCTCCGTCAACCATCCGGTGGCCGCCTCGCGCAGGGCGCTGACCACCTGGTGCGTTGTCGCGGTCGGAGCCAACACCACACTGCGCCGGTCGTTGGGGTTGCGCTCGCGGGAGAGGACACCGGCCTGCACCAACCGATCGCTCAGTTCGCTCAGCGTGCTCACCGGGAGCTGCAGGTGCCGGGCCAGATCCACCGGGCGGAGGGGTCCGGGATCGTCGATCGCCCCGCAGACCCGCACCTCGAGCGGTGACGCCATCCCCTGGGCTCGGAGCTCGGGGTCCATCTGACGGCGCATTTCCCGGCCCAGCCGGCCTGCCAGGTCAAGGAGCAGTAGAGCGGCTTCACGCCGTTCGGCCTGGCCCAAGGAATCTCCCCCCCGAAGAGGCAAGTATTTCGCGAGCGAATATTCCCACGACGAAGAAACGATACGAGCGGTCGCAGGGAATGTCAACGGGTTTACCGGGGCGGGCCAGGGCGGCTGCCCCACCCGGCGACCGAGCGGCCCGTGGCCTCTTCCAAGCCGCTCCAAAAACCCCCAGCAACGATACACATGAGGATTTTGTCTTATGATTCGCTCGCTGCCGGTGGGCCTGCTCGGTCGGCGACCCGCCCGTCGACCGTACCCATCGGGGTGTTGGAGCCCAGCCGGGAGCGGTGTGCCGTTTCCCACCCTAGTAGGATCGCTCAAGTGGTTCTCGGTCTCCTGCCGGCGTCGGAATTGACCTTCCAGAATGCGCTTCACCGCCTCCACCGGGGGTGCACCGATGGATTTCGGGATCGTTCATCCTAGTCAACAGATGCAAGGCGGCAACAAGATCCGCGTCACCATCCCACCCGCAATGCAGGCCATGAAACCTGTCCCCGTGCCGGTTATCCTTATGGACGTACCCACACCTCGGAACGGGACATGTTGGACTGGTATACACGGCATGGACCACTTCAAGGCGCGAACATCCCGCCTGCGACGGAAATTCCAACCTCTCCCGGAGGGTCGAACGCATCTAGCGCCAGACAATCCCCGACAGCTTGCGGCTCTTCGTTCGGTCTCGCAAGTGTGATAGGTCTTTTACTGCCAACATGACAGGTCGGTTACGCAGCCCTTGCCGAACCGCCTGGCCGACCATTGTCTAGACGGAAGCCTCGCCTCGATCGCGTTGCACCCGCAACTTCTTGTGCGCTCGGTTGTTTTGTGCCGGATGCGGGATGCCTTGGCTGCATCACCGCGCTCATCGGCTTTCGTGGCCTCCTGGAACCGCTTGTTGCGGGCTCTGCCGGTCTCCATCGTCTTCTCGGACAGCCGTTCGAGCAGGGTAACGTAGCCCGCCCCAAGCTTCGCGCCGGTGGAAGTAGCCAGCACTTCGGTTCCACTAACGTCGATCCCATGGTTTCGCCGTGGGGCGCTTCCACCGGCACCCGCACATCGTAGGGTGCATGCACCGAGACGGTCCTACGGTCTTGGTGCAGCACGATGCGGATATTGCCGGACACTCTTCCTCGGCCGCGTAACGGTAAAACGCACCGCTTCCGTGACGTAACCCACATGCTGCACCCTGAAAGTGCCCGGGGCGTGATTTTCCGGACCGCGTAGCGAGGAGGCGAAGTGGATGGAGATACGAGGTTCAAGGTGCCGTTCCGGGGTATTCGGCGAAGGAGGAAACAGGGATGCTTAGTAGATCCAGGACTTGGCGGGCCACGGGGGGGATCTTGATGACCCGGACGGTTTGACCATTTTCCTCGGTGATGTCCATGTGGATCTCGGCCAGATGCTCAAGCACCATTTGGCCCGTGGGTGTGGCGGTTGTACGACCGTTGTACGTAAGAAGTAACGCTCCGTCTGCCGCCAGCGCATGCCGAAGGCGACGTAGGCCATCAAAAGCACACAGCCCATGGCCTGAACACGGTCCGACCGCTCAAGAAACGTGGGGGCGACCGGAAGGGCCTTGGTGCGGTGAAAGGAGATTTCGACAGCGGTCTGTTGGCGCTTGTACAGGGCGAGCAGTGCGCGGGGGGCACGGTCCAAATCGTTGGTGATGAGTACGAAGGCGGAGTGCATCTCGATCTCGCGTTGGAGCAGCGTCGGCTCGGGGGACGTCACGTGCGGCGTCCAAGAGAAGCGGATCAGAGGTTGTGGCAAGGGTGCATCCTTGCGCGGACGTCCGCGATTACGCTTTCCGGGGACCTGTACCGGTCGGATGTCCAGCTGTAC
>JAJYVN010000075.1 GCA_021791995.1 Bacillota bacterium | reverse complement strand
CGGAGGTCGACATCCCGATCCGTTTCGCCGTGACAGGCACCATCATCGTTCAGGACCTGCCACGGCAAGCATGGGAGAGCGTCCAAGCCGTGCATGGCCGATTCCTGCAATGGTGCCGAGACATGATTCACTACGAACGCATTGCGTTGGGTTGGACACCGACCATCGAGCCCTTGGTACCATATCAATTGGTTACATAATGCACCAACTGCGAGTGTAGTACTAGTACCCGGGCGTTCAGAGGAAGCATGATCGATAGAACGCCACATACCGCATCGCTGGCTTCCGGTGGAAGGACCGCATTGAGCCTGAAACGGGGAGCGGTCAGCCAAACGTGAAGTCATAGGCCTCGATGCCGGGGGAAAGCTTCAGTGTGAGAGTGTTTCCCGTGTAGGCGGCGCCGTGGACCATGGTGTAGAGGTTGGGGATCCCCGACACGGTGATGGTGCGCGTGGGCCCTCCGATGGTGCTCGCCTGTACTGTGCCCGTACCTTCCAGCACCAGGTAGACATCCTGGGCATAGTAGTGCAACTCAATCTCTGCGCCACTACCCGCGGTCATTTCCTCGCTGTGGATCGTCCAGGTTCCACCCAGTGCTAGGTAGTTGAGCGGAAGGCTCTTCGGCAGTGTGAAGGTCTGTGTCTCGTCGCGGCCTGCTACGCCGTTGAAGAGATTATCCAGCCGATCATAGCCGAGGTATGACTCTGGAGTGGTTTGTTGGGTCGGTGTGAGATTCGGCACGCTACTGGGCGGCGGCAGCGTGATCCCTGGATGGGCTATCGCCAAGAGATCACGAATGAGGTCTTGGGTTTCCGTGTAATCGCCTTCACCGATATCGATGTGCCGAACCTGACCGGTGGCATCGATCAGGAATTCCGTCGGCCAGTACTCGACGCCATACGCATCCCAGGTGCCGTAATCGTCATCGACTGCGATCGGATAGACAATGCCCAACTGCTGCGCCGCCGTCTGGACGTTGGCGACGATGTGTTCAAACGCGAACTCCGGCGCCTCCACGCCGACGATAGTGAATCCATCCGGGTGGTAGAGTTTGTACCAGGTCTCCAGATGCGGCAGGGTGCGTCGGCAGTTGATGCAGGTATACGTCCAGAAGTCGACAAGCACGACCTGACCACGCAGGCTGGCGAGGGTGATGGGCTGGTCTCCGGGCGTGTTCAGCCAGGCGGTGATGTTGGTGAACGGGGGGGCGGTGCCGCAGTCCTGGAGGGCATTTGAGAAGCAGTCCGCGAGTGGTGGAGTAGGCTCGGCGGTGATGGTGTGAAGGAGTGTGGTTGCCTGGGGCGTGGTCTCGATGCGTTGCTGCAGGAAGTTCGTGTATCCAGGTATATCCACCTGCAGTCCCGCCGCGAGGTTAAAGGCGACCACCACGGCCGTCCCGATCAGCACGCATCCCGCGATGATGCGCAGGGTTCTTGCTCGCTCGGCCAGGGCCCGCGTGCGGCGAACGATGTTGGATCCGGCCAACGCGATGATCAGCAGGGGGATCCCCGCTCCGACAGCGAAGGCGGCCATGAGGAGCACGCTTCCGGGTCCAAGTCGTCCCGTTGCGCCGACCACCACGAGTGCTGCCAGGACGGGGCCCGCACACGGCACATACACCGCGCCGAGACTCAGGCCGAGGAGGAACCCTCCGCGGGATGGTGGCAGTGCGGCCGACGGTAGGCGGAGGAAAGGCTTGTCGAGGAGGTCGCCGAGGGCGGGGAGCAGAAGTCCGAGGCCGATGAGCAGCAGCAGCACGATGCCCAGAATGTGCAGGAGGTTCTGGGGAAAGGAGAGCGCACGCACTAGCGCTGATCCGACCAGCGTTAGGATCGCGAAGCTGATGACGATGCCGGATACAACTGCTACGGAGCGCCCGGCTGGTGCCTGCCCCTCGGTTGGCGTGGTTGCCCCCGCCATAAGCACGGCGGGTAACACCGGCAGCACGCAGGGCGAGACTCCCGTGATGAGCCCTGCAGCGAGCCCAATGATCAACAGGGTCAAGGCGTTGCCCTTCTCTCTGGAGCCATTATAGCGTGACCGAACCGCATTGCTGCTTCGGAGCGACTTGTCGCAAGCCGTCGGCCGATCAACAATGGGGCACGATGGCGGGAGGTATAACGGGAGATGACGGTGTCTGGCATCATCCGCGGGCAGGGAGGTTCGGTGCGCCGGATGGATTCGCGCCGTGCGTTGCCCTATCTGGTTGCTGTTGCATCGGTGGTGGTGCTGGCGTGGGGTATGGCCCTTGTCGGATCGAGTGTCAACGCGGCGGACGCGGCCCTGGTGTATCTGCTGTTGACCCTGGGATTCGCGGCGACGGTGGGCTTTTGGCCCGCTGTGTGCGCTTCCCTGTCTGCGGCCCTCTGTTACAACTTCTTCTTTCTTCCGCCGATCGGCACGCTCACGATACGGGCTCCCGCGGACTGGTTCGCACTCTTTGCGTTTCTTCTGACGGCATCGGTCACGAGCGGTCTTGTGACCGATGCGCGTCAGCGTTCACTGGAGGCAGAGCAGCGCGCGGCGGAGGCAACGCGCCTTTATGAATTGAGCCGTCGCCTCTTTTCGGTGACGCGTTCCGAGGACCTGGCGCAAAAGGTGCTCCCCTCGGTCGCCGAGATTCTCGGCGCCGAATACTGCTGCATCGCTTGGCTGGAAGGGGATGTGCTGCGCACCGCTCCAGAGGTTCCTCCCCTGCCTGCGGTACTGGCGGCGTGGGTGACCGACCGCTTGCATGCGGATTCGGATGCCGAAGGGGTGGCCCGTTGTGGCCCGGCGCGCTCGGTACCCCTTCCGGGCTTCCGGCCATCCCGCCTTCTGGTGCTGGCAGATCCCGAGCCGGGATACAAAATCCCGGCGACTACCCTGGAGGCCTTTGGCAGCTTAGTGGCACTCGCGGCCGAGCGCAGCCGGCTGATGGAAGCCTCCCTTGCGGCGGAGGTATTGCGCAAGAGTGAGGCGCTCCATGCGGCGCTACTCTCGAGCGTGTCGCATGACATTCGCACACCCCTCGGTGCCCTGCAGATCGCGACGACTGCGCTGCAGGATCCAGAGGTGTGGGGCAACACTCCGGAGCGCACCGAGCTCTTGGCCACGATGGAGGAGTCGGTGGCCCGACTGAATCGGACGGTGGGGAACATTCTGTGCATGACCCGAATCGAAGCGGGGGCACTTGCCATCGATCGACGAGCGGTGCCGGCCGTCGAGGTCATCCAGGCGGCGATTGAGATGGTCGGACCGCGCCGAATCGGCAGTCGTCTGCACGTTGATCTGGGCCCGGGGACACCGACCTTGGTTTGCGACCCGGGCCTTTTGGCCACGGCCGTGGCGAACCTTTTGGACAACGCGGCGAAGTATGGGGGGGACGGCGGACCGATCGATTTACGGATTCAGGGGTCGGGTGCGTCGGTCGTCTGGACGGTGGCCGATCGAGGTCCGGGGCTCCAACCCGGCGAGGAGGAAGCCGTGTTTTCCCGCTTCCGCAAGGGATGGCGAGGGGAGCGTGCGAGCGGAACCGGCCTTGGGCTTTCGATTGTTCGGGCCCTGGTGGAGGCGCATGATGGACGGGTGACCCTGCGGCCTCGACCCGGTGGCGGAGCGGAAGCGGTGATTGTGCTGCCCACATTCCCGCGGACGGTCGATGCCGGTGTCTGAGCGGATCTTGGTCGTTGATGATGAGGTGCCCATGCAGCGAGCACTCCGGGCGATGTTGCGTACGCACGGGTACGACGTCACTCTGGCCTCCTCTGGTCAAGAGGCCTTGGATCGGGCAGCTGCGGAATCCCCCGACCTCGTGGTGTTGGACCTGGTGTTGCCAGACATGGATGGACGAGAGGTCTGCCTGCGACTCCGCAGCTGGAGCCGCGTGCCGATCATCGTCCTCTCGGTGCACGACGACGAGCCGACCAAGATTGCCGCACTCGATGCTGGCGCGGACGACTACTTGGTCAAGCCGTTCGGTTCCGGGGAACTGTTGGCGCGCGTACGCGCGGCGCGTCGTCGGGCGAAGGAGGATGTCCTTTTGCCTATTGTCGAGGTGGGGGCGCTGTGCGTGGACTTGGGGAGGCGGCACGTTACCGTCGCGGGCGCTCCCTGCCACCTGACGCCCAAGGAGTATGATCTTTTGGCCTATCTTGTTACGAACGCGGGCCGAGTGCTGACGCACCGCATGATTCTTCAACACGTTTGGGGACCGGAATACGGCGAAGAGGTTCAATACCTACGCGTGTTTGTGCGCCTTCTGCGCCGCAAGCTGGAACCCGACCCCGAGCACCCCCGCTACATCCTCACCGAGGTAGGGGTCGGCTACCACTTCCCGTCCCTGCCGTCTTAATGCTTTCTTAACTCCCTGCCTTGCGGCGTTTACGGCCCATTGATGCGGGCACAGTATCCTCACCCGGTGCGTGGCTCCAGAGGGTGAGGTGTATGGCCTTGATGGATGTTGGGATGGTCCTCCTCACCATCGGTTGCTTTGTGGTGTTGGACTGGGTGGCTGGGTGGTTCGGCCGCTGGTAGGAGGGGTTTGCATGCGGGTGCTCCTTGGCCTCGGTGTTGCGGTTTGCGTCTATCTTCTCTATGTGATCCGTCACCCGGAGCGATTCTGAGATGGCTATCCTCGGCATCGCTCTCTACTTGGCTGTTCTGATCGGCATCGCCGTCCCGCTGGGTGTTTATATCCACCAGGCCCTTGAGGGTAAATTGCGCTGGCTCGGTCCGCTGGAGCGCCTCCTTCTTCGCGCCATTGGTCCTGCGTCAGACGGAGAGCAGACTTGGCGGCAGTATTGGCGCTCATTTATCATCTTCAACGCCGTCGGCATGTTGCTCACATACGCCATTCTTCGGTTGCAACCCTATCTGCCACTGCGGGAGGGGGTTGGTCTACATCCGAGCGCACAGGGACCCCTTTTGGCCTTCAACACGGCCGTGAGCTTCATCACCAATACCAACTGGCAGAACTACTCCGGAGAAACCCTCACCTATTTCGCTCAACTTGCGCTGATGGTCTTGCAGTTCCTCAGTCCAGCCCTTGGCCTGGTGATCGCGATTGTCTTCTTTCGGGCCCTGGTGGGTCGCCGGGAGACATTGGGCAACTTCTTTCGAGACCTGGTGCGCTGTATCGTGTACATCTTTCTTCCGCTTGCGACCATTGCGGCCGTGGTTCTGCTCGCTCTGGGGCTGCCCGACACCTTTGCGGGGCCTGCCATCGCCCATACGCTGAGCGGTGCCTTGCAGCAAATCGATCGGGGCCCCATCGCCGCCTGGGTGGCGATTGAGCAGCTCGGCACCAACGGCGGCGGCTTCTTCAACGCCAATGCCGCCGATCCCCTCATTAATCCCAGTCCCGCCACCAACATCATCGAGATTCTCCTAATGTCCATTCTGTCCACATCTCTGGTCTTCACCTTCGGGCGCTACGCCAAAAGCCGCAAGCAGGCATGGGTGTTGGCTGGGGTGACCCTCTGTCTGTATGCGGCGGGGATCGCGGTTGTCTATGGGGCGATGGAGTATGGCAACCCCATCCTGCACGGCGTCCTCGGCATCTCGGCGAAGAGCATGGAGGGGCTTGAGGTGCGGAATGGCGTCGGGGATACGGCACTGTATGCGACGGCGACCACCGCCTACACCACCGGATCCGTGAACGCGATGATGGATTCGTTGCCACCACTCGCCGGCGGGCTCCCACTTCTATTCATGATGTTGAACACCGTCTTTGGCGGCAAGGGGGCCGGCATGCTCAACATCCTGATGTTTGTGATCATCACGGTCTTTGTGGCCGGGTTGATGGTGGGGCGCACGCCCGAGTTCCTCGGTAAGAAGATTGAGCGCAGGGAGATCACGCTTGCGACGGTGGCCATGCTGATTCACCCCATCCTCATCCTCGCGCCGACGGCGTTTTCCCTGGTGCACAAGATCGGTGCCTCCAGCATTCTCAACACTGGTCTGCATGGCATCACGGAGGTGGTCTACGCCTTCACCTCGGCTGCTGCCAACAACGGATCGGCGTTTGCTGGTCTGAACGGCAATACCCCCTTTTACAATCTGAGCCTTGGATTGGTCATGCTCATCGGCCGCTACCTCTCCATGGCAGCGATGCTGGCCTTGGCCGGATCGCTTGCACGCAAGCGGATCATACCGGCGACAGAAGGCACGTTGCGCACCGATACGTGGTCTTTTGGCTGGGTCTATCTCTTTGTTGTGCTGATCGTGGGCGCACTCACCTTCTTCCCTGCATTGTCGCTCGGCCCCATCGCTGAGCATCTGGTCATGGCGGGAGGGGCCGGTCGATGAAGAGTCGAGGAGCGGAAAAGCGGTTCCGCAAGGCATCGGGCCGGTCCAGCCTCTGGCGGCGGGCGATGCTGGATGCGCTGATCAAGCTTGATCCACGGCTTCTGTGGCTGAACCCTGTGATGTTCGTCGTGGAGCTTGGCCTCTTCGTCACGGTGTTGCTCACGATTTGGCCCGATCTCTTTGGCGGTCATTACCCTCCCAGTCAGCGTTGGTATGACCTTGTGGTTGCGGTGGTGCTGCTTCTGACGAATCTCTTCGCGAACTTTGCAGAGGCTTGGGCCGAGGGACGCGGGCGCGCACAGGCCGAGAGCCTGCGCCGGGCCCGCGGCGACACGCCTGCCCGGCTTGTCGACGCGCAGGGCACCGTATTGCGCACGGTTTCTTCGTCCGCGTTACGCAAGGGGGACCGCGTGCGGGTCGAGGCAGGGGAACTGATCCCCGGAGACGGCGAGATTGTGCGAGGCATCGGTTCGGTGGATGAGTCCGCGATCACCGGCGAGTCTGCCCCGGTCATCCGCGAGGCGGGGGGTGACTTCTCATCGGTGGTGGGCGGAACGAGGCTCCTCTCCGACTGGCTCGAGGTGGAGATTGCAACCAACCCCGGGGAGTCCTTTTTGGACCAAATGATTCGCCTGGTGGAGGGGGCCAAACGGCAGAAGACACCGAACGAGATCGCCCTGACGGTTCTGTTGGCCGGGTTGACGCTCGTCTTCTTGGTTGTCGTGATGACCCTTGAGCCAATGGCCGATTACCTGAAGGCCCCGGTGGATGTCGCGACATTGGTGGCGCTATTGGTGTGCCTGATACCGACGACAATCGGGGCACTGCTCTCGGCCATTGGTATCGCCGGCATGGACCGGGTTCTGCGGTTTAACATCATTGCCAAGTCGGGCCGCGCCGTCGAGGTGGCGGGCGATGTCAACACGCTTTTACTTGACAAGACCGGGACGATCACGATTGGCAACCGCATGGCGGAAGCCTTTCAACCGGTGCAGGGCCATATCCTCGAGGAGGTGCGGCAGGCTGCGGTGCGGGCTTCGCTGGCCGATAGCACTCCGGAGGGCAAGTCCATCGTCTCCTTTGCCGAGCGGCAGGGCGAGCCACCAACGGATCGGAGGCTCCTGGACGGCGCACAACCGGTGAAGTTTAGTGCGGAGACGCGCCGCAGTGGGCTCGTGCTGGCCGATGGTACCGAATACTTTAAGGGTGCCGGGGACGCGATTATCGATCTGGTTACGAAACGGGGAGGGACGGTTCCCGAGGACCTCCCGGGCATCGTGGACGCGATTGCGCGGGAGGGCGGTACCCCCCTGGTGGTCGGTGTCAACCGTGCGATCCTCGGTGTCATCTACCTCAAGGATGTTGTCAAGCCGGGTATCGCGGAGCGTTTTGCCTCGCTGCGGCGGATGGGCATCCGTACC
This sequence comes from Bacillota bacterium, assembly GCA_021791995.1. GTDB lineage: Bacteria > Bacillota > Sulfobacillia > RBS10-35 > JAJYVN01 > JAJYVN01. The sequence goes on along the minus strand of JAJYVN010000075.1, from coordinate 3,598 downwards.
GTCATGATCACCGGTGATAATCCGTTGACGGCGGCGACGATCGCCAAGGAAGCCGGTGTCGATGACTTCGTGGCGCAGGCGAGGCCGGAGGATAAGCTCCGTCGGATCCGGAGCGAGCAGGATGAGGGCAAGATGGTGGCCATGACAGGGGACGGGACCAACGATGCCCCGGCTCTCGCGCAGGCGGACCTCGGTCTGGCGATGCAGAGCGGCACCTCCGCCGCCAAGGACGCGGCCAATATGGTGGATTTGGACTCGGACCCGACCAAGCTGATTGAACTGGTTGGGATTGGTAAGCAGCTGTTGATTACGCGGGGTACCATCACGACCTTCTCCATCGCCAACGATGTGGCCAAATACTTTGCAATCCTGCCGGCGATGTTTGTTGGTGTGGTGCCCCAGTTGGCGGCCTTAAACATCATGCACCTCGGAACCCCCCACTCGGCCATCCTCTCCGCGCTGATCTTCAACGCGCTCATCATTCCCCTTCTGATCCCGCTCGCGATGCGTGGGGTGGCCTGGCGACCGATGAGCGCCACCCAAACACTGATGCGCAACGTTCTGTTCTACGGCGTGGGGGGGCTTCTGGTCCCGTTCCTCGGCATCAAGTTGATCGATCTGCTGGTGGTTGCGACAGGCCTGGCACGCATCTGAGGGGTGAGCGGTATGTCGGTGGCAGCGAATCTTTGGGCATCGGTACGCGGCTACGTCGTGTTGGCGCTGCTCTGTGGTGGGATCTACTCACTAGTAGTGTGGGGTGTGGCGCAGGGCTTTTTTTCAGCGACAGCGAACGGTAGCCTCATCGTACAACACGGCCAGGTCATCGGTTCCCGATGGATCGAGCAGGGATGGAGTGGTCCAGAGTGGTTTCATGGTAGACCGTCGGCAACTACGCCTACCCCATACAATGCCGCCAACTCGGGAGCAACGAACCTTGGTCCAACCAACCCGGCCTTGATCAAGGAAGTGGAGGACAATCTGTCGCAATATACGCACGAGGGGATTGCTGCGGCGGATGTGCCTCCGGATCTAGTCGAATCGTCCGGCTCGGGCCTCGATCCGTTTATCAGTCCCGCATCGGCTCTGGTGCAAGTGCCCATCGTGGCACAGGCCCGCCACCTCCCCCCGGCGCAGCTGCGGGCCCTGGTCGCGCGGTATACGCAGAAGGCATGGCTTGGCATGTATGGGGCTCCGGGGGTCAACGTGCTGCAGCTCAATTTGGCGCTCGGCCGTCTGGTGTCAGGGGGGTAGGTGTTTGGCCCAAGGGGCTGCCACGTACAAGAAGCCGACTCCCGATGAGATCTTGTCACGGATCGCGTCGCTACGCCGTGGTCGCCTGAAGATCTATTTGGGGGCCGCGCCCGGTGTGGGAAAGACATACACCATGCTGAATGACGCACGGGAGCAGCGCGCCCGGGGCGTCGATGTGGTCATCGGTATCGTGGAGTGTCACGAGCGGCCGGGCACGGAATCCCAGATTCGCGACCTAGAGATTCTGCCGAGTCGCGCGGTGGAACACCGGGGTATCACAATTTCCGAACTCAATGGGGAGGCCGTTCTCGCACGCAACCCCGACCTTGTGCTGATCGACGAGTTGGCCCACACCAACGCGCCCGGCAGCCCGAATGAGAAGCGTTACCAGGATGTGCGCGCGATCCTGGACCGGGGCATCAGTGTTTGGGCCACTCTGAACGTGCAGCATATGGAGAGCCTGAACGACACGGTACGCGAGATTACGGGGATTCGGGTGACCGAGACGGTTCCGGATTGGATCCTGGATGAGGCGTCGGAGGTGCGGCTGATCGACCTTGACCCAGACGCGCTGATTCAACGCGTGGAGGAGGGTTTGGTCTATCGCGCGGATGTGGCATCGCGTGCTCTAAAGAACTTCTTTCGTCCCGGCAATCTGACCGCTCTGCGCGAGATGGCTTTGCGCGCATTGGCTGAGGCTACGGATCGCCGGCTGGAGCAGTATATGTCCGAGCACCAGATCATCGGGCCCTGGGGAGCGCGGGATCGTATCCTGGCTTGTGTGAGCACAAGCCCCAATGGTCAACGGTTGATCCGCCGCGCCTATCGCGCGGCGCGTCGGTTGCGGGGCAGTCTGTATGTACTGTATGTGCAGGATCCGCGGCGCCATCCTCGGGAACAGCAGGTCCATACCCTGCAGCGGAACCTGGATCTGGCCACCCGCCTGGGTGCCCACATTGAGCGCGTCTCGAGCGTTCACGCTGCGGACGCCATCGTCCATTTTGCGAAGGCCAATCGCATTACACAGATCATCGTGGGGGAGAGCCTGCACCATACCTGGATCGAACGATGGACAGGTTCGGTGGTCGAGCGGATCCTGCGGGGTACCCGGGATGTGGATGTACTCGTTGTGGCTAACCCCGCCAAGGAGGAGCTTCCCCTACCCGATCGTGCGTCTCCGGAGCGGGAATCCGAAGCGGAGCGCCCGTAGTGCCGCGGGGCGCTCCGAGTTCCCATCTGCTACACACGAGCCTCCTCTGCACAGCGCTTGATCCACTCCAGTCGTAGGCCACACCAAGGGCACTGCCCTGGCGGGAACGGTTCCCACACACGGTTTGATCGGTCCATCCGGGGGAACGAACGTGCAGCGCCCCTAGCGTCGGCGTTCGGGAAGGTCTGTCGTAGAGGCGTACCGATCCAGATGCGCGGCTTCCGTACGTGGAGTTTTGGCGCGGACCATTCCGACCATATGCAGGTGTGCGCTCCGCCCGTACGAACGGTGCGTTCTGTATTCGGTGCGCGCGTCAGCGGCACTGCTGATGTGTGCTGTCGGGTGGCAGAGGTGACATAATGGCTCGACATTCCTGACTTTTGTACAGATCATCCTGCATCCGTGAGCTTGGTGGCAGGGTGATAGCTATCGGGCGTTGAAGCTGTGCGCATAAGCGGCAACTAGCCGCGTCCCATCACCCTCACCCGCGAGATGAGAACGCGACGTTGCCGTTTATCATCGAGGAATCCAAAGAGATCCTCACGACGCACGCTGGCCTGGCCGTGGTTGGCCAATGGCTGCAGACAACGCCACGGGACGCCCGTCTGAACGCCACGACTCTGGCGGACCACCCGCCGCCGGAGATCAGCCATGGTGAGGTGGTGAGTGCCTACGTCGGGTTGTTGTGCCTTGGCCAGAACGACTTCGACCATATCGAGGCGCACCGGGAAGACGAAGTCTTTCGTCGGGCCATAGGCCTGAACGTGGTGCCGTCTTCGCCCACGTTGCGCCAGCGGCTGGATCAAGCCGCGAGAGCGGTGGGATGGGAGGAGATCGTGCGACAGGAGAGCGCAAGGCGACTGGCCGCCGTTCGGTCGACGGTGACACCGGTGGCGGTCGGGGATCGCTTGCTGGTACCGCTGGACGTGGACGTCTCGCCGTGGGACAACTCGGGGATCAAGAAAGAGGGGGTTTCCCGGACCTAGCACGGTTACGACGGCTACGTGCCGATCTTCGCGTTTTTGGGCGACGTATATCCAGTTGGCCGCACGGTAAGACGTGCCGGCGAAGCGTTCGGACTCCACAAAGGTTTCCAGAAGCAGGGGACGGCAGGCGTAGCGAGCGGCCAAGGCGAGG
>JAJYVN010000074.1 GCA_021791995.1 Bacillota bacterium | reverse complement strand
CCTGATCGAGAACGCGTTCGCGACCACCGAGTCGATCTGCCACCGGGTGCGGCGCTGGCGCAACGCGGCACAAGCCAAGCGCTGGGCGAGGATGGCGCTACGGAACTCGTGCGACCGACTCCAGACAGGTGCGCCGCACGACATGTCACGATGGCGAGCATATCCGCCACCTACCGTATTGGCAGTATCTGTACATAAGTCAGGAATGACAGGCGATTATGTCACGGCGCGCCGCGAACCGTACGGGAAAGCAGATCCATCCCCTGACGCTGGAATATGCCGCTTACGTCTTCATCGTCACCAACTCGACTGCAGAAATCGCCTCGCCAGCCGAGGTGCTTGAACGTTACCGGCTGAGATGGCAGATCGAAATCGCTTTTAAGAGGTTCAAGCGTATCCCCCAGCTCGATGCCTTACGTGCCAAGGACCGTTCCCGGCCTTGCCCGTCACGTCTACCGCCCCCTCCGAACGAAAAAGGACCACCGCCAGCAGGCCCGTATGGCACCCTGCACGCTGGTCCTTCGCTACGTTACAGCCTATGGCGTCTCGCTCCCACCCACTCAGTTGTTGGCAGCGCTCGTATGGGAGGCTTGCTGCGCCTGGCTCTGTTCGTATGTATCTACCTGGGAAGCGGTTGCCGTGAAGACCTCCGGGACGGCGGCCTGTGACTTAAGGATCTCCGACATCCCCTGGGCAACGAGCGCGAATGCATCGGTGGAGTTGTATGTGAACTCGGCCGGTACAACGGAGTTTGCCACGGAGGACTGAAAGGTACCCAGGTTTTTCTTCGCCAGGGGCGGTGCGTACGTCTTCACCAGTGAGACCCAGTTGTCATAGAGAGGAATCGTGGCCGGCGGTAACAGGAACATTTGGATCAGCGCGTTCTGCAGATTGGGCTCGAAGGTGATCCACTCGAGGAAGGCCCAGGCCTCCTCCGCATGCTTGGTCGTGGTCGGAATGCCGTACATTGCAGCACTCCCGTACGTGAATGATCCGACGGGCCCGGCTGGCATGGGGTAGAAGTCCCAATCCACACCGGCTGGTACGTTGAGGAATTGTGGGATCATCCAGCTGCCGCAAAGCGTTGTGCCGAGCGTTGCGGCGGCAAAGTCCGCCGTGGAGCTGCCAATCAGTTGGTTGCACACGTTCGTGCTCAACAGGCCAAAAAGGTAGGTGCCACAATCGATCGCCTTGGTTGCGCCGAGGGCGCACATGGTGGCGTTCGTGGGGTCGACGTATGTGGCACCGTACCCATGCAGGTACATCGGGACAGGGTAACCGCTCAGGAAGTAGATGGCTCCACCGTAGTGGGCGGGTTCACTGGTGGTCGCCGGTTTCGCGAGTGTCTCATAGACCGATTGTGCCTGCTCTACCGTCCAATTCTGCGGAGGTAAGGCCACACCAGCCGTATCCAGGAGGGACAGATTCACCGCTGTCACCATGGACTCAATCGACACCGGCATGGCGTAGATTTTGCCGCCCACGGTGAAGTGGGAGATGGTGGACGCATTGAAGATACTCATGTCGTGTCCCTTGAGGTAGCCCGAGATGTCTAGGAGGTATCCGGCTTCGGTGTATGGTGTCGAGTCATAGTCCTCAAAAACATCCGGCGCATTGCCGGCCAGGATCGATGCGATCGTTCCGGAGTAGTTACCCTGCAGGATCGGTGTTAAGCGGACCTCGATGGTCTTGTTCTGGCTGTTGAACTGATCGAGCACCTGGTCGTACAGGGCCTGAACCGTTTTGCTGACGGTTCCGCGGTACGGGCTAAACGTGACCACTGTTTTGGGCACGGTGGTTGTGGGCGCCGCCGCTTTGTTGGCACCGCAGGCTGCCAGCAGGGCCCCTACTGAGACCGCTACGCCCCCCGCTGCCGTCCTGCGGAGGAGCTCTCGCCGCGGAAGCGGTTCATCACGTAATGGCGTGAACACGACACCCCACCCTCCCCGATGTGTCGAGAACCACGGAAGGATCTCGGCCATCTACGATTTGGTGGTATATTCTCTCGAGTCTCCCACTGCACCTGCTGTGCGGTGCAGTCGAGCGAGTGTGGCCCGGCGCCCATCACAGAATCACTCGGACGCGGTACGTCCGGAGCCAGCGATCAATTTGGATGAGGTAAGCGTAGAGTTGTGGTTCGCGCATCAACTGTGAGAACCACGCCTGCTCAAAGCGCGTGTCCTCACCGCGGGCAATGGCGCGGATACGATCCCCTGCAATCAGTTGTCGGAGGGGCCCGCTCGGATCGGCGAGGAGTTCCTGGGCCCGATTTCGCACCGCCTGAAGGTAGGCGGGGTGGTGTGTCTTTGGATAAGGGCTCTTGCGTCGCGCGAGGACGGTTTCTGGCAGCGTACCAGCGAGTGCGGCACGCAGGATGCCCTTTTCACGGCCACCGAGGTCCTTCATCGCCCAGGGGATGTTCCACACATACTCCACCAGGCGGTGGTCACAGAACGGAACGCGCACCTCGAGCCCTGCCGCCATGCTCATGCGATCCTTGCGATCGAGCAGGATCGGCATGAACCGCGTGATATTCAGATACAGCATCTCGCGCATCCGCGCTTCCTCCGGTGGTTCTCCGGGGAGGCGGGGCACCTCGTGCAGGGCATCGGCGTAGCGATCGGCCCCATACTCCTCCCCGTGGAGGGCCTGGACCACCTCTGGTTGCAGAAGTCCGATCCGCTCACGAACCATGCGCGCCCAGGGAAAGGTGTTCGCTCCGAGCGCTTGGGGGTTGCGAAACCATGGGTAGCCGCCGAAAACCTCATCGGCCGACTCCCCGGAGAGCGCGACCGTTGCGTGTTCCTTGACGGCACGGCTGAACAGCAGAAGCGATGCATCAATATCCGCCATGCCTGGTAGATCACGGGCCTGCATCGCGTCATCGAGGGCGTCCACAAGGTCAGTGCTGTCGAGCACGGTGACGTGGTGCTCGGTGTGACAGAACTGGGATGCAATCTGGACCCACGGGGCATCACTCGTCGGTTCCAGGGCATTGGGACGGAAATGCTGTTCGTTATCCCGATACTCGACCGAATAGGTGTGGAGGGGACCTTTGCCCTTGCGCTCGAAGGCCTGCGCTGCAAAGGCGGTGATCGCGCTGGAGTCGAGCCCCCCGGACAGCAGGGTGCAGACGGGCACATCCGCTACCAACTGACGTTGCACGGCGTCCCGCAGAAGCTCAAACACCGTTTGTTTGGTTTGTTCGACGTCATCGGGATGAGGATGGCTCTGGAGCGACCAGTAGCTGTGCACAGAAAGTCCGGATCGCGTGAAGGTCAGGCACTCCCCAGGGCGCAGGGAATGGATGTCTCGGAAGACGCCGCATCCGGGTGTTCGCGCCGGGCCCATGACCAGGATCTCCGCCAACCCCTGTGCATCGACCGTCGCCTCCACAGCGGGATGCGCTAGCAGCGCCTTGATCTCCGAGGCGAAGAGCAGGCGCTGCCCCGGGTGGGTGAAGAACAGCGGTTTGACCCCGAGGCGGTCCCGTGCGGCGAAGAGGCGCTGGTGAGTTTCATCCCAGATGCCGAAGGCGAAGATGCCGTTGAGGTGTTCCAGGCAGGCAGGGCCCCACGCAAAGAATGCGAGGAGCAGGGCTTCGGTGTCCGACTGGGTACGGAAGGTGTATCCCAGGGCCGAGAGGTCTCGACGGATTTCGGGGGTATTGTATAGCTCGCCGTTGTACGTGATGGCGTAGCGCTCCGGACCCAGCGAGCGTTCCATTGGTTGGGCGCCCCCCTCGGGGTCGACGACAATTAACCGCTGGTGACCGAGGGCGGCGTGTTCCGCGATCCATTGACCCGAGGCGTCCGGTCCGCGCGCCGCGAGGGTTCTGGTCATCGTCCCCAGTGTCTCCGCTTCGCGCGTGAGGTCCCGTTCCCAGTCAATCCAGCCCACGATTCCACACATCCCGCTTCATCCTCTCGCAGGTTCCGTGGTTCCAGACGGCATAGCCTACACGCCTGCCGGGACGGGGGTGTCTGTCTCTTGTGTCCGGTGCGGGGATCGGCAGGAAAAACGCGGAAGTGGGGCGAAGTGGGAGCAATATCCGACGGCGAGAGGAACGAATGCGATGAAGGATCTTCGCATTGGTCTGGTGGGAGCGGGCGGCGCTTCCGCGATGCACTATCAGGTCCTGTCCCAAGAGCCGGCCGTGCGTGTGGTCGGCGTCACCGACGTGGATGCTGCGCGGGCCGGTGCCCGAAGCAGAGCGTGGGGGATCGAACCGTATCCGGACCTTGCGTCCCTCCTTCCGCATGTGGACGCGGTGTTCGTGTGCACCCCGCCAGGGCACCATCGTGGCCCAACCGTGCAGGCGGCGGAGGCCGGCGTGCACGTATACTGCGAAAAGCCGATGGCGCTCACGTTGGAGGATGCTGACGCGATGATCGACGCCTGTCAGAAGGCGGGGGTCCTCCTGCAGATTGGAACGAACTTTCACTTTCTTCCCGGCTACCGCCGCCTCTGGCAACTCTTTGCCGATGGGGAGTTGGGGGACCTCGCGGCATGCTGGATCCGCATGATGAACATGTTTCCCACCAGTGGCTGGGACGACCGCCGTCAGCAGGGACACTGGCGCATGCGGCCCGAGGATTCCGGTGGACGCCTCTTCGAGCAGATCCATCTGGTGAACTGGCTGCACTGGGTCGGCGGGCCGGTGGAGAGCGTCTACGGTCGAGCGCTCTCGGTCGCCAAGGACCTGCCGGTCGATGATCTGGACCTTGCGGTCTTCCATTTCCGGCGGGGTTACGGACTGGCAGAGTTGGGGCTGACTCCTACTGCTATCAACGAGGGCAGTGCGGGGATCCTGGGAACGGAGGGTGGAGCGGTGCTGCGGGGCGATCGGTTGCTTTTGCGCCGCCGGGATGCCGCACATGAGGCAGAGGTTCCCCTGGTCGCGGTCCCCTCGCGACAGCGCCACTTTCTCGACTGTGTCCGGGATGGGCGAACCCCGGAGACCGATGGCGTCGACGGCAGAATGAGCCTGGCGGCATGTTTGGCCTTCATGCGGTCGGCCAAGGAAGATCGGGTTGTTCGCATCGAGGAACTGTAACGTCAGCCCCTGGTCCCGAGCGGTCCACCTTCGAGGAAGCGGAACTGCGCACGGATCAGACTGGCATACAGTCCGTCGTGGTCTAGAAGGCTCTGGTGCGTTCCCATTTCGGCGATCTGCCCATGGTCAAAGACCATGATGCGATCGGCCCGTTGGATCGTGGATAGGCGATGCGCAACGACAAACGAGGTGCGCCCCGCCAGGAGTCGCTCGAGTGCGTGCTGGATAACGAGCTCTGTCTGGGTGTCGATGCTGCTCGTCGCTTCATCCAGGATCAACACCCGAGGGTCGGCCAGAAGCGCCCGGACGAAGGAGAGCAGTTGGCGCTGACCAACGGAGAGCAGGCCCCCACGCTCTCCCACTCCGGTGTCGAATCCCTGCGGCAACGCGCAGATGAAGCCGTCCGCCCCAATGGCGTGGGCCGCGTCCTCAATTTCCTGGTCTGTGGCATCCAGCCTTCCGTACCGCAGGTTTTCTCGAATCGTGCCGGAGAACAGAAAGGTTTCCTGCAGTACCACCGACATCTGCCGCCGGAGCGACGGTAGGGCGACCGATTGTAGGTCGTACCCGTCCACCAGAATGCGGCCTGCGGTGGGGTCATAAAACCGCGAGAGAAGGTTGATCACGGTGGTCTTGCCCGCTCCCGTGTGACCGACCAGTGCGATGTTCTCCCCGGGACGCACTTCAAAACTCACATCATCCAATGCCTTGCGGTCGGCAGCATAGGCGAAGGATACGTGCTCGAAGGTGATGGCACCCGTGATCGGTGGAAGCTCGGGCGCGCCGGGGGGGCTTGCCACCGCAGGGCGGAAGTCGAGGAATTGGAAGATCCGTTCCGACGACGCCATGGCCTGGAGCAGGGAATTATAGAGGCCACCAAGCAGGGAGATCGGTTGCCAAAAGAGGCCCACATACTGGATGAAGGCGATGATCAGCGCCACTGAGGCGAGGTCTTCGCGCACGAGGGTGGATCCGTAGGCGAAGACGATGGCCACACCGATCGCGCCGGTCAAGTTGACCATCGGGCCGAACATGCCGGACCAGCGCATGGTGTTCATCCAGGTGCGGTAGTACCGGTCATTGATCACCGAGAAGAACGTCTGATTTTCATCTTCGCGGGTGAAGGCCTGCGTGACGCGGATGCCGCTGATGGCTTCGTTGAGGTGGGCGTTGATGCGCGAGAGTCTGCGTCGCACCGCCTGCCAGCCAAGGCGGATCCGTTTGCGCACTTGGGTCGACAGCACGATCAGGAGCGGAATCGTGACAAACGACGCCAGTGCGAGCTTCCACTGCAGAATCAGCATGACCACGATGATGCCCACGAGCAAAAAGACGTTGGTCAAGAGGTTGACAATTCCGTTGGTGAAGAGATCCCCCAGCGCGTTGACGTCGTTACTGACACGTACCAGGACGTTGCCGGCAGGGCGACTATCAAAGAAGTCCAACGACAGTGTTTGGATGTGCCCAAAGAGGTGGTGGCGCAGCCGGGCCAAGATGGATTGCCCCAGGCGGGTGGTCAGGCGCATCTGCATCCCAGCGGCTGCCCAACCGAGGAGGTAGGTGGCGAGATAGGCGAGGGCGTATCGGTCGAGGAGCCCCTGGTTGTGGCCGCCGATGCCCCGGTCGATGGTACGCAACAGGATCAGGGGTCGCACGAGGCCCATCGCGGAGCCGACCATCGTCACCGCTGTGGCGGCCGCCGCTAGTCCGCGGTAGGGGCCGATATAGGTCAGGAGACGACGGAGTTGGGCCCAGTTGAACGGACGGTCGATCTCCTCATCCTCTTGGTAGGAGAAACGTTCGATCGCCTGGGTCGGCCGCTCAACGGACCCCAGCCAGGCCCAGATGCGGCGCTTCCAACTCGGTCGGGCTTCGCTCGTCACCGTGCTCACCCCCTTGCCCCCTGGAACTGCAGTTGAAAGACGTCCCGGTACAGCCCATCGCGCCGCACGAGATCCTCGTGGCGACCGCGATCCACGATGCGACCACCGTCCAACACGAGGATCTCATCGGCGCGCCGGAGGGAACTGATCCGGTGGCCGATGATGAACGTGGTGCGGCCCTGCATCACGCGTTCCAGTGCGGTCTGGATCTCATACTCCGTCTCGAGGTCCACGCTGGAGGTGGCATCGTCCAGAATCAGGATGCTCGGGTCGTAGAGGATGGCTCGTGCCAGGGCGATTCGCTGCCGCTGTCCCCCGGAGAGCCCGAGGCCGCGTTCCCCCACCGTTGTCTCATATTGGTCGGGCAACTCCATGATGAAACCATCGGCCTGTGCCAAAGACGCTGCACGACGTACATCGTCCAACTTGGCATCGTGTCTGCCGTAGCTGATGTTCTCGAAGATGCTGGCCGAGAACAGGAATGTATCCCCAGGGACGATGCCGATCTGTCGCCGCAGGCTTTCCAGTGTCCAGTCCCGCACATCCCGCCCGTCCACGAGCACCTGCCCCTGTTGCACGTCGTAGAAGCGCGGGATCAGGTTGACGAGCGTGCTCTTCCCAGCCCCGGTCCGTCCAAGCAAGCCAACCACCATTCCAGGCTTGGCATGGAGGCAAACGTCGCTGAGTGCTAGGCGGTCGGAACTCTCGGTGTAGTGGAAGGATACGTGTTCAAAACGCACATCGCCTTTGGCCTCAAGGGGGGAGAGCTCCTTGGCCCCTGGGCGATTGGTGACGATATCTGGAGTTTCCAGGATCTCAATCAGTCGCTGGCCGGAGGCGAAGGCTTGCGCAAAGAGGTTGACGAGGAAGCCCAACTGCTGAATGGGACCGGTCAGATAGCCGAGAAGGCCGAAAAATGCGACCATCGTTCCAAGGCTCATGCGTCCGTGGATAACCTCCATGCCGCCATACCAGAGAAGCATCACCGCGCCAAGGTTACCGATCAACTGAATCAGCGGGATGTACCGGGATTGGAGAATCGCTGCCTCGACGTTGTATTGCATGTAGGCCAGGTTGCGCGTCTCGAAGACACGGAGTGCATAATCCTCACGGGCAAAGGACTTTACCGTGCGCACGCCGGTGATGTTCTCTTGCACCACCGTCTGCAGGTCGGACATAGATTGCCGGATCCGGCTGTACGCGGGTCGCATCGCACGGTCCAGACGCATGACGGAAATCGTCAGAAATGGGAGCAAGAGGACTGTGAAGAGGGTCAAGCGCCCATTGAGAGTAACCATTACCACGAGCCCCAGGACGATGTTGAACGTGAAGGTAGCGGCCTCGCCCATGCCCTGTGTCCAAAACGTCCGCCACGCCTCCACATCGCCCGTGACACGCTGCATGAGATTGCCGGTGTGTTCGTGGTCGTAATAGTCGAATCCGTGGGCCTGTAGCCGGGCATACAGGGCTGCGCGTAGCCGCAGCGTGCACTTCTGGCTAAAGTCCTGGTTGAGATACTGCTGGGCGAAGTTGACCACACCACTTGTGAGGGACAAAAGGGGCAAGGCAAGCACGAGTGGCCAGAGTTCACTCCAGTGGTGGTTCTCCAGGACGCTGTTGATCAGCGCTCGCGTGATGTAGGGCGTGAGCAGTGTCATCGCCGTGAATAGGCCGAGTAATGTAAGGGCGACCGTCAGCGTGCGAAGGTAGGGGACGTAGTATGGTCGGAGTTGCCGGAACACCCACACGGGGCTGGCCCCCTTCGGCACGCGATGGGCAGGTTATCACCAATACGGCGCCCTACCCGATTTGCCTCCCCCGATTGGTCGGGGATCGATTGGATGTCGGTGGGAGGCGATGCGGCCGGGTCTTGTCCCCAAGTGCCTTTTGTATGCGCTGCGCGCGGTGAAGTCAAGAGGGAAATCAAGCCCGGAGATGCTCGATGGGATAGTCGTGATCGTGACCGGGGCAAACGGCACCTGTCTTCTTAATCATAGAAAAGACCTCAATCCGGTTTCTGGTGCATGCGCAGAGATGCGGCGGCAGGGATCCTTCCGCTTGCCGCCGCATCTCTACAAAATCAGGTCAATTGGTGCGGGGCATTCCAAAATGTGCCGCAGCGCTAGGACTGGGACGGACGCGCCTCTGCCGCGATGCCCAGACCCTGCAAGTGGTGCGCCAAAAGGCGCATCAGCGCGACCAAGTCGAGCACGACGATGCCCGATTGGGAGAGATCGTCCGCGATGGCCTTGTACCAACTGGGCGCTTGGAGAATGGCTCGTGCCACAGCGAATTGTGTGCTGGCGAACGGGGTGAAGAGGTTCTGGATCTGGGTGCTGGCCTGTGCAACGGTTCCGCTCAGGTCCGTCGCCATGGTCAGGATTGGCATTCCTTTGGAAAGCGTCATGTTGGGGACCTTCTGCCCCACAATGCCTCCCGGAGAGAAACGGGCATACGCCTCCAAGTCGTTCAGGTTGAGCGCTGGCGCATTGCCGTCGATGATGAACCCGGTGACGGCGATATCCCATTGGTCGTAAAACCGCTGACAGTGATCCGACCACAGGGCAATCCCGGACGGAAGGCCCGAGGTGCGCGGTGTTTGCAGTGCGCCGGGGTTGAGATAGCCGGCTCCGCTGTCTCCCGCGACAAAGGTGTCCATGGCGGAGCGGGTGGCACGTGTCCACGCCATCGCGGGACCTGCGCGGAGGCAGAGGTTGGGGTCAAAGGCCCACGATAGTGGTACCTGGCCACGGGCGCTGTCCGTCCAGAGAGTGGGAATCATGTGGTAGAGCCAGGCAGGGGAGTCGAAGTCACCGACATAGAAGGCGAAGAAGCGCTTGGGAGGGACCGTACCGGACTGGGTGAGCAGGCCCTGCGTTTGGAGTTGGGCAGTGGTGGGCGGAGCTGGTTGGGGGTATTTCTGGGCCAGGGGAAAGTGCTGGGTGAACGAGGCATTAGGGATGTAGGCGAACCCAGGCGCGTCCGCTTCCATGAACGCGTTGTATTCCGAGAGGATCCAGGCATATTGCCACTCCGTCGCCACCGCCCCGTGGGTCCCGCCAGCGGTTCCAACGTCCGTATACTTGAACTGCCAGGGGACAAATCCGCCTACATTAATCATGTGTTTTTGCTTGGTCTCTTGGTTGGCCGCGGCAAGAAGGTCCTGGAGCGTCTTGGCGTCGGTGCCCGGCTTCTGGGTGGGGTCGTCCACGGGTGCTTCATCGCTCCATGGATCTAGGTCGAAGAAGAAACCGCGATTTGCGACGTAATAATCGTGATTCACAAGCGTATTGGCCCAGAAGGTGCTGCCGTTTTGCGGTACCTGTAACCAATAGGCGTCCACGTAGTACCCCATTAGGGCTGGATTGCACTGCCCCGAGTCGAGGCACTGGACTTTGGCCCAGAGGTAGGCGTCGTCCTTGGCGCTCCCGGTGGAGGGGAGATCGGTGCCGGAGATGGTGCCCGAGCCGGTGAAGAGTGAGGAGCCATCTTCGTGCAGGAGTCGGATTCCGACGCCCCAACCCGCCTTCGTGAGTTCGCTATACAGAGTCCCTGCTTCCGGCCGATAGGCGCAGGGGAGCAGGGCATGTACCCCTGCAAGGGTCGCGGCGATATTTTGGGTCGCGGGTACGTTCGGGTCCCAGATCACAAGCCCACGGGTCTCGCGACCATACAACTCGAGTAAATCCAAGAGATCAGTGGCCTGATAGGGTGTTTGCTGCGTGACCGACCAGCCCATGGAGGCCATCTTTTCCCACCAGAAGGCGTCAAGTTCGATTCCACCGACGCCTGTGATGCCCTCTAGATAGAGGACGGGTTTCTTGCGGTTGACGATTCCCTGAAGAGCGGCTAACATCGCGACCTCATCGTAGGCACGGTCAAGGGTTGCCCCAGGGAGGAGTGGTGTGTTCCCGTAGGGCATTTGATATTTGGTCAGCTGTGGCGCGCTGCGATTGGACGCGGGGACGAGCCCTTTGCCGCATCCTTCCGTTGCCCACCCGGCGGTTGCGACTCCTAGGGCGATCGCGCCCGTCGTCAGAAAATCCCTTCGTGACATTCCCCGTTTCCCTCCCACATCGGTTCCCCCTGCGTTCGTAACCCCTACCGGCAAGATTCACCGGGAGAGCATCGGTTCTCCTCCTCGAATGGTCACGGTTACAGTAAGACCATGCGCCACGTGTCGAGTGAAGAAGCGGACGGGCACGGCAGGGTCGTTCTGGTCGCTGATCGGCAGGTTTCGCAACGGCCTTGATGGAGGCGAGGCACGATGCTACGCCTATTGCTGAAGGAGTAGACATCGACGCTTGACATTACGCGCCGGTGATCGGATGATGACCCTATGATAAGGGAACAGATGCTCTCGACAGGGCAAGCCGCAAAACGGTTG
>JAJYVN010000073.1 GCA_021791995.1 Bacillota bacterium | reverse complement strand
GATTTGTGTGCTTTTGGGGCCACTCTTCGGTGCCCGGCTCGAGGGTAGCGTTTACCAATTTCAACGGTGGGGGCTTCATGCGGGTCGACCCGCTCGGCTCGATGGGCGGCGGGAGCAGGCCTTGCTCCAAGTCTTGGCGACCGCTGAGTGCTCGGCGGCGCATGACTGCTCCGACGGCGGCCTTGCGGTGGGGTGTGCGGAGATGGTGTTGACGTCCCCCACGGGAGTCGGACTCGAGATCGATCTGCCATCGCCTCGCGGAAAGGGACCGATGGCCCGTACCGATGCCCTGCTCTTCGGGGAAGGTCCGGGACGGGTGGTCGTGACCGTCCCTCCGGATGGATTCCCGGCATTGCGAGGGCTCTGCGAGGTAGCGGGGGTTGCGTGTCGACGGATCGGGTGGACCGTTCCAGGTGGGGGACTCGTGTTACGCATTGGTGGCCGGGTGATCGCAGCGTTGACCAGGCAGGAGCTCGACGTTTGGGAGGAGGCCCTGCCGCGATGGTTTTGACCGAAGGAATTCGGCACAAGTGTGGTGTGTTTGCGGTCTTTGGCCATCCGGATGCTGCTGCCGTGACGCGTTATGCGCTGTTTGCCTTGCAGCACCGGGGGCAAGAGGCGGCGGGCATTTCGGTGAGTGACGGAAGACAATTGACGGTGGTGCGCGGCACGGGGCTCGTTGCCGAGGCCCTTTCCCCGACGCGACTCGCTCCTCTGGAGGGGATTGCGGCGATCTCCGCCATCGGCCACGTCCGTTACTCCACGGCGGGCTCTAGCACCCTGGCGAACGCTCAGCCGCTCCTCATGCACTGTCGCCAGGGCGAGGTTGCGGTGGCCCACAACGGAAACTTCACGAACACGCGGGTGCTGCGTCAAGCGATGGAGTCGCGCGGAGCGGTGTTGCAGACGGATGCGGACACCGAACTCCTGCTGCATCGCATCGATCAGTCGGCGGAGGACGAGCTTGGTCCTGCCTTGCGGGAGGCGCTGGGACAGGTGGAAGGCGCATATGCCCTTGCCGTACAGGCCAAAGACGCCATCTGGCTCTGCCGCGACCCGAACGGAATTCGACCGTTGGTGTTGGGTCGACTCGACAATGCGTGGGTTGCGGCCTCGGAGACCTGCGCCCTCGATGCGGTTGGTGCGACCTACGTGCGGGAAGTGGCCGCCGGCGAGGTGGTTGCACTCGGACCGAAGGGGGTCCGCAGTGTCTCGCTTGAGCCGGCGGAGGGGCCATCCGGGTTGTGCCTGTTCGAGTATGTGTACTTGGCGCGACCGGACAGCGGCTTCGGTGGGCACAACGTGCATCTCGCTCGGAAGGAGATGGGCCGAAGGCTGTGGCAGCAGGCCCCGGTCGCGGCGGATGTCGTTGTGGGGGTGCCCGACACGGGCATGTCGGCCGCCGTTGGTTTTGGGGAGGCGTCGGGGATCCCTTTTGAATTCGGGTTGATCAAGAATCGGTATGTGGGGCGTACCTTCATCCAACCGTTGCAAAGGTTGCGTGAGGAGGGCGTGCGCTTGAAGCTGAACCCGGTGGCGGCTGTGCTGCTGGGTCGGCGGGTGGTGCTCGTTGAGGACTCGATCGTGCGGGGCACCACGGCGCGACGTCTGGTTTCCCTCGTGCGGGACGCAGGTGCCCGCGAGGTGCACCTGCGGATCGCGTCCCCGCCGTTTATCCACCCCTGCTTCTATGGGATTGACATTCCCCGCCGTTCGGACCTGCTTGCGCCGGGGATGACGGAGCGGACCATGGCGGAAGCAGTGGGGGCGGACAGCCTCGCGTTCCTCTCGATTCAGGCGGCGCGGGAGGCGGCAGGCGGT
The DNA here is from genome assembly GCA_021791995.1 of Bacillota bacterium. Classification (GTDB taxonomy): domain Bacteria; phylum Bacillota; class Sulfobacillia; order RBS10-35; family JAJYVN01; genus JAJYVN01. The sequence continues at coordinate 9,541 of JAJYVN010000073.1, read as the reverse complement.
GGCAGCTTCTGCACCGCTTGCTTTACGGGTCGCTATCCGGTCGAGCCCGCCGATGCGCTCGTACCCGCCATTCCGGGTGGGGAGGGGTAGGCCATGGCGGATTACAGGCAGGCAGGCGTCGACCTTGCGGGCCATGACGCCCTGATCGCTCACATCGCGGAGCGTGCGGCGGAGGCAGCGCAGCCTGGGCTTTTGCGTGGGGTGGGGCTCTTTGCGGGGGCATTTCAACTCGGGGACGGACCGGATGATCCGGTGCTTTGCGCGACGACCGATTCCGTCGGCACCAAGGTCCTTCTGGCTGCGCAACTGGGAGGACACGAGGTGATTGGCCAGGATGTGGTGATTCACTGCGCCAACGACGTGGTCACCCTTGGGGCAGAGCCGATCTTCTTTCTCGACTACCTTGCGGTACACACCCTAGACAACGAGTGGGTCGAGGGAATTCTGGCCGGGATCGCAAAGGCCTGCCGACAAGCGGGTTGCGCGCTTTTGGGCGGGGAGACGGCGCAGATGCCCGATCTCTACCAACCCGGGAGCTATGACCTGGCGGGTACCATGGTGGGAACGGTGCGACGTCAGAAGCTTGTGGAGCCGTGTGGTGTGGTGGGGGACGTAGTTGTGGCCTTGCCGAGCTCGGGTCTGCACACCAATGGCTTCTCCCTGGTACGGCGCATTTTGAGGGATAGGGGGGTGGATCTCTCCCGCCACCGCGATACCCTCCTGGTTCCGTCCGCCCTCTATAGTCCGGATGTGCTGCGGCTCTTGCGCGATGGGGTCTCGGTACACGGGATGGCGCATATCACCGGTGGCGGAATTGGCGGTAATCTGAACCGAGTCCTGTCGCCCGTTTGTGATGCCCGCATTGATCCCACCGCCTGGGAGCGACCCTCGGTGTTTGGTTGGCTGCAAGAGCTCGGTGCGGTCAGCGAGGATGAGATGCGGCGTGTCTTCAACCTGGGCGTGGGCTTTTGTCTGATTGTTCCTCCCACCGAGGTGGCCGCGGTGACGGCGCGGCGGCCGGACGCGCGCGTCATCGGTGCGTTGGTCCCCGGATCGGGGAAGGTGGTCTTTGCATGCTGAGGCTCGCCGTGCTTGTCTCCGGGAGTGGAACGAACCTACAGGCCATCCTGGATGGCTGTCGCGATGGCCAGATCCCAGCACAAGTGGTCGTTGTGATCTCCGACCGAACCAGGGCCTTGGCCTTGGAGCGTGCGCGGCAGGCGGGTGTGTCGGCTGTCGTGGTGCGGCGCCGGGACCACGCCGACCAGCAAGGCTTCGACCAGGCGCTTTCTAAAGCCTGTGCCGCTGCGGGCGTGGACCTCGTGGTCTACGCTGGGTTCATGCGCGTTGTGGGTTCGCACTTCTTGGAGCACTGGCAGGGGCGCTGCATCAATGTGCACCCATCGCTATTGCCTGCGTTCCCAGGGCTGGATGCGCCCGCGCAGGCTCTGGCCTACGGGGTGCGCATCACAGGGTGCACCGTGCACTTCATGGATGCGGGTGTGGACACCGGGCCGATCATCCTGCAGGAGGCCGTTCCGGTCGAGGCGGACGATACACCGGAACGGTTGCATGAACGGATCCAGCACGCGGAGTGGCGGATTCTGCCCGAGGCCATCCGGCTTTTTGCTGCTGGTCGGCTGCGCCTGGAGGGCCGTCGGGTACAGATTGCGAATGAGGGGTGAGGGCTGATGCCCAGGGCACTGATCTCTGTCTCGGACAAGGCCGGGCTGGTTGCATTCGCCGAGGGGCTCGCGGGACTCGGGTGGGACCTCTTTGCCTCTGGGGGGACGGCGGCTACTCTCCGGGCCGCGGCGGTCCCCTGCCGTATGGTGGAGGATCTCGGCGGGTTGCCGGAACTCCTGGGTGGACGCGTCAAGACGCTCCAGGTGCAGATCCATGCGGCGATTCTGGCGCGTCCGGACCAACCGGAGGATCGGGCCGATCTCGCGCGCGTGGGCGTCGAGCCGTTCGATCTCGTGGTGGTCAATCTCTATCCGTTCCGCGAGCGACCTGGGATTGAGACCATCGACATCGGTGGCGTGGCGCTCTTGCGCGCGGCAGCTAAAAACCACGCGCATGTGCTGGTGCTCTGCCGCCCCGACGATTATGAGGGGGTCCTCACGGGGCTGCGCCAGGGGCGGATTGGTATCGAAACGCGTCGGCGTCTCGCGCTCGAGGCCTTTCGGCATACCGCTACCTATGATGCAGCGATCGCTGCCTGGTTAGCCGGTGGGCATCCCCTCGCGGACCTTGCCCCGGGGGACGAGGCGACCTTTCCCTTGGAGTTGCCACTTGGGTATGTGCGGGCGCAGGGACTCCGCTACGGGGAGAATCCGCACCAGCGTGCCGCCGTCTACCGGGATGCCCTGCCGAACGGTCCCGGGCTCTTGGACAGCCAGCAACTTCAGGGCAAGGAGCTCTCGTACAACAATCTGATGGATGCCGAGGCAGCGTGGGACCTTGTCTGGCGTTTTGACGACTCGGCTTGTGTGGCTGTCAAGCATGCCGGCCCTTGCGGGGTGGCCGTTGGCAGTACCGCCGCGGATGCCTTCTCCCGGGCCCGCGCGGGGGATCCGGTCAGCATCTATGGCGGGATTGTGGCCTGGAATCGGCCGCTCGATGGGGAAACGGTGGAGCTTTTGGGTGATTTGTTTCTCGAGGTCCTGATTGCTCCCTCTGTTACGGAGCAGGCGAGGAAGGCACTGCACCGCAAAAAGAACCTGCGTGTGTTGCAGTGCCCGGCGCCACTTGCTGGCCGACCACTCGACTACCGGGTGCGGCGTGTTTCCGGGGGGATCCTGGTGCAGGACGAGGACCGAGTGACGGCGGATCCGGCCGCCTGGCAGGTGGTGACCGACCGTGCCCCCACAGGGGAGGAACGTCGGGCCATGGCCTTCGTTTGGCAGGTGGTTCGCGCGGTACCGAGCAATGCGATCGTGGTCGGCCAGGGTCAACAGACCGTTGGCATTGGCGGAGGCGCACCCAATCGGATCGACCCCGCTCGTTCCGCTCTGCGGCAGGCGGGGGAGCGCTCTCGCGGTGCGGTCCTTGCGTCCGACGGCTTCTTTCCCTTTGACGACGTGGTGCAGGCCGCTGCGGAGGCCGGGATCACTGCGGTGGTTCAGCCGGGTGGGAGCCGGAGCGACGAGGCTTCGATTGCCGCCTGCAATCGCGCTGGAATGGCCATGGTCTTCACGGGCGTTCGGCACTTCCGGCACTGATGGGTGGGGGGAGCGCTTTTGCGGGTTGTTGTGATCGGCAGTGGGGCGCGAGAGCACGCCATCGCCTGGCGCCTTAGGCGTTGCGCCTCTGTTGAGCGCGTCTATAGTTGTCCTGGCAGTGCCGGGATGGAGGACGTCGCGGAGCGCTGGACGCTGGATCCGGACGATGCGGATACGCTGGCAGAGAAGGCTCGGTCGGTTGCGGCGGATCTTGTGGTCATTGGGCCGGAGGCCCCCCTGGTGAATGGTCTGGCCGACCGCTTGCGGCGGCAGGGACTGACCGTGCTCGGGCCTTCCGCCCAGGCGGCGAGGATCGAGGGTAGCAAGGCCTGGGCGATGGAGCTCTGTCATCAGTATGGGATTCCGGCGCCGCGTGCCCTGCGCGTGCCGGATGGCAAAGAGGCGGTGCGCATCGCCGCGGGCTGTGACCTGCCGGTGGTGCTGAAGGCGGATGGCCTCGCCTCGGGGAAAGGGGTTGTGGTCGCCAGGACGCGTGCGGAGGCGGTCGAAGCAGCGGAGATCCTGGGTCGGCGAGGCCCTGTGGTGTTGGAGGAGTGCTTGGAGGGGCGGGAGGTCTCCGCCTTTGCCCTCTCGGATGGTACAAGAGTCCAGTTCTATGGCCTGGCGCGGGATCACAAGCGGCTTTTCCGTGGCGATCAGGGTCCGATGACCGGCGGAATGGGGGCCTTTACACCCGTTCCGGATGTGTCTCCGGAGTTGGTGCGGACGATTCGGCAGGATATCCTGGAGGCAGCGGTGACCGCCATGGCGGATCGGGGATGCCCTTTTACTGGCTTTCTCTTTGCTGGGTTGATGCTGACAGCAGACGGCCCGCAGGTCCTGGAGTTCAACTGCCGGCTGGGCGATCCGGAGGCGCAGGTGCTCCTGCCGCAGATCGATGGCGATATTGCCCTGCAGTGGTGGGCCGCGGCCCAGGGTGAACGGGAGGCGGGGGATGTATCGCAACGGTCCGGGGCGGCGGTGGGGGTTGTACTGGCCTCGGCGGGTTACCCTGCAGCGCCGCGCACGGGCGAGCGGATCGAGGGCTTGGACGCGGCGGGTCGCGTGGCGCATGTCCCCGATGTACTCGCATTCCATGCGGCGACGGACCGCCGGGACGCCGGGTGGTGCACGACGGGTGGTCGTGTATTGACGGTGGTAGGATGCGGTGCGACGCAGGAGGCGGCGCGTCGTGCCGCGTATCGTGCTGCAGACGCGGTCCAATTTGCCGGTGTTCAGCGGCGGGACGATATTGCGGTCTCCCGTTCGGAGGGCGAAGTGGATGCCTGAGCCGTGGCGCTACGGATTCTCAGCCTATCCCAATCTCGAGCGAGAGGCCTTCCTCCGGCGCTGCCAGAGCCTTTTTGCCTCCGGTTTCTCCGCGCTGGAGGCATTCGCGGTGGGCGATGTCATGGCCCCGGTTCCCTTTGCCCAATACTCCGAGGCCGTCAGCCACGTTGTTTGCGATACCGGAGCGATGCTGTCGGTGCATCTTCCAACGACCGATGTGAATCCACTCGCGCGCAATCGGCGGGTGCGAAGGGCATCGATTGACAGTCAACGGGCCGGAATTCGTTGGGCGGGGCAGCTGGGTGCCTCGCTCTGCGTGCTGCACCTGGGGCAGGTTCCGGCGGTGTTCGGGGATCCGCAGGCGGTGGGAGCTGTCCGTTTTGGGGAGTTCTGGGGGATTGCCGCAGAGGTGCTCGCGGAGTTACAAGGTTGTGCTCGCGAGCATGGCGTACTTCTGACCGTGGAGAACCTGATTGGCCCGCGGGAGGTTGCGGCATCTGCGGACCGGCTCTTGGAGTTGTTGGCCCAACCCGGCTGTGAGGGTGTGGGTATCACCGTCGATCTCAGCCATGCGCTCCTCGCCGGGAGTCCGGTGGGGGATTTTGTGCGAGCGATCGGAACCCGTCTTTGCCATGTCCATGCCAATGATACGGATGGCCAAACGGACCGTCACTGGGCCTTGGGCACTGGACAACTTCGGCTGCCTTCGGCCTTGCGCGAACTCCGGCTGCTTGGGTTTGCCGGCACGCTGGTCTTGGAGATCGATGGGTCCGTCGAGACCCTGAAGGACAGCCGTCGCCAGCTCCAGATGGCATGGGCGATGGCCTCGACAACGGAATGAGGTTGCCGAGGGGTGCGGAGCCGCCGCGCCAGGAACTCCCGGCACGGCGGCGTTTTGTCACCCTTTGATGGCGGGCAGAACAGCTCCGACGGCAAGACCCAGGATATACAGCCAGCCAAAGGCTCGATTGTGCACAAGGCAGGCTCTGTGATACCAGAGGGGCCAGCCAACGTAGCCTGCGGGTGCCTCCGTGGGGCGCGCGTTCCCCAGGACGGAGACAGCTCGGAAACCGAGGGGCAGGGCTAGTGCGACGAAGCCGACCCAGATGCTCAAAACGCCCGTTGCAATGAGGCTGGCGGTGCCCAGATACATTGCGGCGATGACGCCCTGATTGAAGCGACGGGCAGTCTCTTCCCCAAGAATCGCGGGCAGGGTCCCGTTGCCGTGGCGCCGATCAAATTCCAATTGATCGGTGTGCTTGCCGACAAGGATGGACATGACTCCGAGGCCGTAGGGTACAGATGCCAGGATCGGTGGCCACCCAAGGTGTCCGGTGATCATGGCGTAGCCACCCCCCACCATCAGGGGACCCCAAACGACAAACGAGGCTGTTTCACCTAGGCCGATCGCCTTGAGCGGCACGGGGGCCGCATCGTACCAATAGAGGAGTGCCAGCCCCACAGCACCGCAGCCGACGGCGGTCCAACCGGTCACCACGATGAAGAAGGCCAGGATGCCACCAACCAAGGCGGCCAGGATCAACACACCGGTGATCAATGTGCGGTTCTCGAGGACGCCGCTGGCCAGTGGGTGCACGGTGTATCGCCTGCGTGGCGAGTCCGGCGTGTCATGTCCGCGCTTGAATCCAAAGTAGTCATTGGAGAGATTGCTGATCATGTGCAGGGCGACGAACCCGACCAGCACCAACAGAAACCGCAGGAGGTGAAAGGCTTCGGCGCGCAACGCTAGAAGGCCAGCAATCAGGGCCGCCTGCACAGAGATCACCAGGATCACGCTGCGGGCGGAGTACAGGAACTTGGCCGTCGGATCCAGTTGGCGCAACTGGTCGGTATCCGGGCGGTAGAAGCCGGTAAAGGCCCCCGTCCACAGGGTGATACGGTTTGGTGGATGCTGGGCTGCTGCGCCGGTGTACGGTCTCATGCCGGGTCCCTCCGCTGGGTTCCAAGTCGGACGCCGGTTTTTCCCGGTCCCTGAGCCGAGCCTGTGGGACAGCCACGGGATACGCAACCACTCTCGGTCGTGCTTGGCGACGCACCGTTTGGAACAAATGCTCCTTTTAGGTTGGAGACCCAGACGCTATTCAACGTGATCACTCGCTCCCCTCCCACCCGTTGAATGCGCGCCTTCGGTTTCCGTTACGGTACGATCTTGCATCCCCCAATGCTGGAGCGCACCGGCCGTTGGACGATAGATCGATCCGTCCGATCGGACCGTCGGACCCGGCTGGATGGTGTCCCTTGGGGAGGCATTCGACCGTGTGCTTTCCACCGCACCCCAGTGGATCCGGGGAAATCGACGATTTGCGGGTGCGACACGTTGGGCGCGTCGAATGCCGTGGTTTGCGGGGGTGGGATTGCCGCGCGCAATTCAGTACACTACATACGTGGTCGTGGCTCGTTCACGGTGATCTGCCGTACGTGGTCAACAAACTCAAAGGGGACACCCACTTGACACGCGATCCAAGCCTGGACCGGCGGTATCGGGCGGTCCTTCGGAATGAGCGCCTGACAGCGCTCGCCGGGGCGGTGCTGCTCGTGGGGTTCGCGGTTGACCTGTTCGTGACCGCCAATCTCAGTCGCCTGATCATGGTCCATATCTTCATTGGCGCGCTCCTGGCAGGTCCACTGATCGTGAAACTAACCGGGGTGGGCTACCGCTTCTTTAAATACTACGGGAAGTCCCCGGCCTTCGTCGCTAAGGGGCCTCCCAACATCTGGCTTCGGCTCTTGGGGCCCGCTCTGTTGGTCGTCACGCTGGCGCTTTTTATCAGTGGTTTTGGCTTGGCCTTCGAGGGGCCAGTGCACGATCGGGTGCTGTTCTTCATTCACGCTGCCAGTGCCGCGATGTGGATCCCCATGATCGCGGTGCATGTCTATGGACACATTCGCCAGGTACCGCGATCCATCCTGGAGGATTGGGGGTCCCAGTCCCGACAGGCCGTTTCTGGTCGCGTCAAGCGTTTGCGCTTCATCATCATGGGACTGATAGTCGGGACCGTCGCCGGAGTCGTTATGGTGCATGTGGCCGCTCCCTGGCGGGCGGTGCGATTGCCCGCCGTCATTCCAAGTCCCCTCGTGCTCGGCGTCGTGGCGGCCGTCATCGGTGTTCTGATTGCGATTCCCTTGCTGCGTGAGGCGACGGAGTGATCGGCGGCAGTATGGCATCTCATTGCTCTGTGCATTCTCGCTGCCGGCAGCATCGCCGGCGGATCGGAAGCGGGTGCGGTTTGCGCGTATGCTTGCGTCAATCTTCGGAAGGGGTTCGCCCCTGTTCTGGTGAAGGCCGTGGGCACCTCGAAGCCTGGGGAGGAGCGTTTCTGTGCACCGGACGATGCTAAAACAGGGTCTGCGACCGCCCGCGGTTCCGCTTGTGACCTGTGATCCCTATTTCAGTGTCTGGTCTCTGGCCGACCAGTTGACGGATGATGTGACAAGGCATTGGACGGGGGCGCCGCAGGCCCTGGAGGCGCTGGTACGCGTCGACGGCGGCTGCCATCGCATCATGGGCACCGAGCCCCGAGGCTTGCCGGCGTTGCGCCAGACGGGCCTGGCGGTGCTCCCGTTACGGACGATCGCCACGTTTGAGGGGGCAGGCATCCACCTGGAGTTCACGTTTATGACCCCCATGCTCCCACAGGACCTCGATGCCCTGTCGCGTCCGATTACCTATGTCACCTGGGAGGTTACATCGCTCGACGGCCTGCCGCACACGGTCTCGCTCTTCTTTGGCGTATCTGCGATGCTTTCGGTGGAACGACCCGAGCAGAACGTGATCTGGTCGCGGCTGCACCTGGCCGACGGGATCGAAGCGATTGGCATTGGTTCGCAGGAGCAGCGGATCCTTGGGCGAGCGGGTGACCACACCCGGATCGATTGGGGCTTTGTCTATGGGGCGGTGCGGAAGGAATCCGGCGTGGCCGCCGGGGTGGGGCAGCGAGGGACGCTTCGGGAGGCCTTTGTGTCGAAGGGCCACCTGCCGGTCGGTGACGACCCGTCCATGCCTCGGTCGGGGCAGGGTGTTGGCATGGCGTTCGTGCACGATCTGGGCGAGGTTGGTGCCGACCTCGCCCGCTGGGTGTTGGTCCTGGCGTACGACGATGTCTTCGCCGTGGAGTACCTGCATCGGAGGCTTTCTGCCTACTGGCGGCGGAACGGATTGGGTGCGGATGACCTAGTGGTGGACGCGTTCCGCGACTACGGGATGTTGGCGGAACGCTGCGTATCCTTCGATGCTGAACTGATGGCGGATATGACGGCCCTTGGCGGGGAGAAGTATGCCGCTCTGGGGGCGCTCGCTTTTCGCCAGTGCCTGGCAGCCCAGAAGCTTGTCGCCGATGTGGACGGCACACCGCTTTTGTTTTCCAAGGAGAACGACAGTAACGGATGCATGGCCACCGTCGATGTGGCCTACCCCACCGCTCCCTTCTTTTTGGTCTTCCATCCGCTGTTGCTCGAGGCCACGCTGCGGCCGATCCTGGAGTATGCCCAGTTGCCACGCTGGCGCCACCCGTTCGCGCCGCATGACCTCGGCACCTATCCCTTGGCCAACGGGCAGCGGTATGGGGGAGGGGAGGAGACGCTGGACGGGCAGATGCCCATCGAGGAGTGCGGCAACCTCCTTCTGCTGGCCTCCGCCCTGGCGGAGGCCATGCCTGATGCGCCCCTCCTTCGGCAGTACGTGGAGATCCTAGACGCCTGGGCCAACTACCTTCTGGACCACGGCTACGATCCGGAGAACCAGCTCTGCACCGACGACTTTGCGGGACACCTGGCCCACAACACCAATCTTTCGATCAAGGCGATTGTCGCCCTTGGTGCGTATGGACAGTGGTGTCTCCGTTCCGGCCGGCCGACGGAGGCAGAGCGCTACCGGGAGGCGGCAGCGGTGTTTGCGCGCAATTGGGTGCGAGAGGCCGACGATGGGGATCACTTCCGCCTGGCGTTTGATCAGCCAGGGACATGGAGCCAGAAGTACAACCTCGTATGGGATCGGCTCCTGGGGCTTG
>JAJYVN010000072.1 GCA_021791995.1 Bacillota bacterium | reverse complement strand
TATTACGGGCTGGTAACCTTCGTTGACCGTCTCATCGGAGACATCGTGGACACACTGGATGCCTGTGGCTTGGGCGAAGACACCCTCGTCGTGTACACTGCTGACCATGGGGAGATGCTCGGGGAACACGGTCTGTGGTGGAAGTGTAATTTCTACGAACCGTCCGTGCGGGTTCCCTTAATCCTACGCCTCCCCGGGCGCCTACCACGCGGTGAGCGCCGAGCGCAGGTGTGTTCCCTCGTAGACCTAATTCCCACAATGCTGGATTACGCGGGTGTTCACCACGAACCGATCCCCGAGGAGAGCAGCGATGGACTAGACGGGGATTCCCTCGTCGAGGTGATCAACGCACCCGGAAGTCCGGCGGCTCTCGCCTGGAAGGACGAGGCGTTCTCCGAATATCATGCGCATGCTGCCGTCCACCCCATGTGTATGCTCCGGCGGGGGCGGTGGAAGCTGAATTACGTGCTGGATGAACCCCCAGAACTCTATGACCTCGCAGCGGACTCCGGGGAGACGGACAACCTCGCGGAGCGCACCGAATATCGGGGTGTACGAGCGGCGATGATCCGCAGGGTCCTGTCACATTGGCCAGCCCGCGCACTGGAGGTAAGGCGGGCGGAACAGCTCCGGGCTCGGCGTGTCCTGGCCTCGAGCCGCTGGTCAAGAGAGCATTGATCCGCTGGGCATCGCAAGGTTTGCCGTAGGGGCGAGTGCCGCTAGCGGGATCTGACTCACCGATTGGGAGGGGATTCGAGTGGGGCGACGGCCGCATGTTCTATTTGTCATCTGTGATCAGATGCAGAACCAGCTTTTGGGAGTAGCTGATTCCGCGTCCTGGACCCCGTCTCTGGACCGGCTGGCGGCCGAAGGCATCCGGTTCTCGCACATGTACTGTTCCAACGCCCAGTGTGTCCCCTCACGGGTGTCATTGCAGACCGGTCGGTCTCCGCACGAGGCGGGCGTCATGATCATTTACGGGTTTCACGGACACACCGCGCACCTGACGGGGGAGCAGCGAACCGTCGGTCAGGAATTCCGAGCCTCAGGCTATACAACCGCATACTTTGGTAAGACACACTTCGGCGCGCCCCTCGCAACGCTTGGCTACGACTATAGCGGCGAGGAACGCGTGCCGGGACACAACTCAGCTAAAGATCGGGCTTACACCGATCAGGCCCTGGCGTTTCTACGGGGGTACGACCCGGAGCACCCGCTCTTCCTCACGGTGTCTTTCCATTCGCCACATCCGCCGTTCGAACTGGTGGCGGACTTTGCGGATCGGTATCCGCCGCAGCGCCTCCAGCTCCCGGAGAGTTACTATCTGGATGACTTGGACGGCAAACCGCCGTTCCAACGAAAGCATGCCCTGGACGGGCGTCACGGGGCCATTGGTGAAGAAGCCCTTCGCGACGAACTGCGCCGGTACCACAGCATGATTTCGCACGTTGACCGGTTGTTCGGTGAGTTACGTTCCGCCCTCGACGCCAAGGGGATGTGGCAGGACACCGTGGTGCTCTTCACCTCTGACCACGGCGACTTGATGGGGGCCCACCGGATGCGACTCAAGGGTACTCTGCCGTATGAGGAGTTGTTTCGCGTGCCGTGCCTGCTTCGGCTGCCCGATGGCCAACACGCCGGTCGTGTTCTGCAGGACTTGGTCGTGAATACTGCGATCCCAGGTACCCTTCTGGAAGCGGCGGGACTACCTGTGCCTGTGGACTTTCGTGGCGGTTCCCTGGTGTCGTTGCTTGATCGTCCGGCTTCGCTGGCCTCCCCGAGTCACGAGGAGATTTTTTTCGAACATTACGGGGCCTATTGGGGGTTGCATCCGTTTCGTGCGATCCGTAGTCGCGATAGAGGCCCCGACGGGCAGCGGGAATGGAAGTATGTGCGCTACTACGGACCGGATGACACGGAGGAGATGTACGACCTCGTGGCGGATCCGAGCGAGTTGGTCAATCTGGCGGGCGAGACACGGGCAGAGGTCGCGGCGGCCAGGGCCGATCTATCGGCGCGTGTGGAACGGTGGTGGGTGGAGACTGGCGGACGAGATTTTGCCACGTATGAGTCGGAGGGGTTCAAGAAGCGCGGGGCTGCGACGCTGTGCGATGGTCCACCCACCGCAGACTGATTGTTCCTGCGTCACGGTCGCTGCCGGTTGGCCTAACTGTGCCCTTTGCCCACAAGTGAGGGCTGAACAAGCCGCGCTGCAGCGGTTAACGTCTGGGCATGACAATAAACCATCGGCATTCCACGCCCTTGGGGGTCGGCGGGGTGCTGTGCCTTTTGGCGGCTGCTTCGAGGGACGACGCCCCTCCATCGGCTGCGCGAAGCACAAGCGGGCCTCTGGTCCGCATCAGCGCAGCGATCCTGGGAGCGGTGAACGCGGCCTTGCCCTACTTTTTCGGCGTTGGGCGGCGTCTTGCCGATGCAGTAACCACGTTAGCCGGACTGTCCGACGCACTGATCAACCAGCGGCTGCCGCCTTCCGCGTTTGGTCCGGTGACTGATCCGATCGAGATGGTTCTTGACCTCGCCGATCGCACCAGAGTGGCGGGTCTCCGTGATTGCTGGTGGGGTGCCAAGGTGTTAGTGTGGTGGCCGGAAGGCAATTCGGCCTGGGCGGGTAGGGATGCGATTTGGTTGGTGGAGCGCAGGAGCTGTGGATCTACGATACCACGCTGCGGGATGGTACTCAGCAGGTTGGAATCTCCCTTTCCCTGCGCGACAAGCTGAAGCTATTGGAGCGGCTAGACGACTTCGGCGTCGACTACGTCGAGGGCGGATGGCCAGGGAGTAATCGCAAGGACCTGGAGTTCTTTGCGCAAGCTGCTGCTCTGCGCCTGCACACGCGTCTGGTGGCGTTCGGTGCCACGCGGCGCGCCCACACGGCGGTGGAGCGGGATAGTAGTATTGAGGCATTGCTGGCGGCACAAACACCCACGGTTACGGTCTTTGGAAAGAGTTGGGACCTCCACGTTCATGAGGCTCTAGGTACGACTCTGGAAGAGAACCTGGCGATGATTCGCGAGACTGTCGCGTACCTCAAGGCGCAGGGCAAGGTTGTCATCTATGACGCGGAGCACTTCTTTGATGGAGCAGCATCGGATCACACGTATGCGCTGGAAACGCTCGCCGCGGCTACGGAGGGCGGTGCCGACTGGCTCGTGCTCTGTGACAGTAACGGGGGTAGCTTTCCAGAGGTGGTGGCAGAGCGGACGCGGGAGGTGGTGCAGGTCTTTGATCGCCCAGTCGGGATCCACACGCATGACGATGGAGGGCTGGGTGTGGCCAACGCCATCGCAGCGGTTCGCGTCGGTGCGCGGCAGGTACAGGGAACGATCAACGGGTATGGGGAGCGATGCGGCAACGCCAACCTGTGCACCCTGCTTCCTAATCTGGTTCTGAAGTACGGGTACCAGTGCCGAGCGGCTGAGCATCTGGGCAGCCTCACGTCGCTGTCGCACGTCGTGAGTGAGATCTGTAACATGCCGCCAGTGGTCGGAGCACCGTTCGTTGGACCTAACGCCTTTGCTCACAAGGGTGGCATCCACGTCAGTGCCGTCAATCGTAATCCTCGGACTTATGAGCACATCACACCCGAGGCGGTGGGCAATGATCGCAAGGTCGTCGTGTCCGAGCTCAGCGGCAAGAGTAACCTCGTGTACAAGGCGAAAGAACTCGGCATTGATTGGCTGACCACAGAGGCACGAAATCGCCTTTTAGAGCGTGTCAAGGAGCTCGAATACCTGGGCTATCAGTTTGAGGGCGCAGAGGCGAGCTTTGAGCTTTTGGCGCGACGGACGATGGGGAGCGGTGACTGCTTCTTTGCACCATTGGGCTATTTGGTGCAAGTACGTCGCGCTGAGGATGGAGTACCGGAGTCCGAGGCCAACGTGCGGTTGCGGGTGGGGGGGGAACTCTTCCACACCGCCGCGAGTGGCGACGGTCCGGTCAATGCCTTGGACCGTGCCCTCCGCAAGGCTCTAGTCGCTTCGTACCCAGAGATCGCCCGCATGCATCTCGAGGATTACAAGGTACGCGTGATCGACGGCAAAGACGGCACGGCGTCCCGGGTGCGGGTTCTGATTACCACTGGCTCGGGAGGCGATGCCTTCTGGACGACGGTGGGCGTATCCGACAACATACTGGACGCCAGTTGGTTGGCCTTGATCGATAGTCTGGAGTATGGGCTGTGGCGGGAGCACGGTGCCGCCCCGGTTGTCCCGCTCGAGGTACCCCAGACCTCAGTCCAAAACGGTTGAGCCTTGGTGGCATCGGCTGGGAGCGGTGATGGATGGGTGATGCCCTCATGATGCAACTCGTTCCGATCGATCTTGCGGACCCCGAGTTTCTCGCCTGCCTTGCGACCTATTGGTATGAGTTGGGTGGTCGTCCCAGCCAGGAGTGGAGCCAGCGCTACTTGGCACGTGCCCGGGAACTCGAGGGGACGGCACGATATACCTTCTGGGGCGTGGACGGTGGTCGGCGCGTCGGCTTTGCGATCCTGCGCACCGAGTCGGACTGGCTTTTTCCAGAGCACACGGTCGGATATGTTGCCGAGTTCACGATTCTTCGTGCGTTTCGGCGTAAGGGGCATGGCAGGACACTCTGGCAGAGTTGTGCTTCCCACTTGCGATCTATGGGCTGTGTACGCGTCGAAATTGATGTGTTGCCGACCAATGGTGGAGCGATGCTCTTTTGGCGCAAACAGGGGTTTGCGCTCAGCTGTCACCACATGTTGCGCTCGATATAAAAGGGGGACACCTATGCCCGCGATAGTGACACCAGTTGGTTCGCTTCACTATACGGTCCGTGTTCCGGAGGGATCAGGGCCATGGCCTGCCGTCGTGCTGTTGCATGGACGGGGGGGTGACATGGGTGACCTCTTGCCGCTGGCGGAGGAGCTGCCGCAGTTGGCCTGGGTCGCGTTACGCGCTCCCCTCCCATACCGCGGGGGTGGGTATGCCTGGTATCCAATCATCTCGGATGGCCATCCTGACGAGGAAGGCTTTCTTCGGGCGCAGACGGCCGTGCGGGCGTTTCTTGTGGCACTGCCTGGGCAGATGCCCGTCGATCCGGACCGGATCGCGGTCGTCGGCTTCAGCCAGGGGGCGGCGCTGGCCGCTGCAACCGGTGTGGGACCAGCGGGGATCCCGCGTGCTTGCGCCGTGCTCAGCGGTTACCTACCGGGGTTTGTGCCAGTCCAAGGGGCTCCGGTGCAGCGCCACGCCTTTGTGGCCTACGGTACTTTGGATCGCGTGGTTCCGGCCGAGCGTGGTCAGCAAGCGTCGGAGCGGCTACGGGTGCGAGGCGTCACAGTGGAGGAGCATCGCTATGCGATGGAGCACACGGTGATTCCGATCGAGGTAGCCGATTTGCGGCAATGGTTGGTTTCGGTTCTCGGTGGGGTCGAGACAGCGGTGACAGAATGAGCGGGCGGTCCCACCGCTCGCACTTCCGTGCGGGAAGGGGGCACCCTGGCCGGGACGGGGTCAGGTTGAAATGGCGGATATCGCTGCGGCTTCCCTGACACTGAACAGTCATACGTTTCTCTGGGGCACCCGCACCCATGTCATGGGGATCATCAATGTCACTCCCGACTCGTTCTCCGGAGATGGCCTCGGGGATGATGTGGTAGCGGCCGTGGATCGTGGGTTGGCATTGGCGCGGGAGGGGGCGGATATCCTCGACGTAGGCGGCGAATCCACGCGACCGGGTGCGGATCCGGTCTCGGCCGAGGTGGAAATGCGTCGGGTCCTCCCTGTGATCACGGCGTTGCGGGAGCGAACCGATCTTCCGATTTCCATCGACACTTACAAGGCGGAGGTTGCTTTAGCGGCAATGCAGGCGGGTGCTGTCATGGTCAATGACGTGTGGGGGCTCCGCCGTGATCGGCGCCTTGCCGGGGTTGTGGCGGAGGGCGGTGCGACCTTGATCATTACCCACAATCGTCCCGCGGTCCCGACCGTCGACGCGTTGGGTGGGATGTATGCGGGGACCGCATACATCGACCTGGTGACCGAAGTGCGCCAGGAACTGCGGGAGTCCGTTTCCTGGGCCGAGACCGCTGGTGTGCCGGCGGGGCGGATTATCGTAGATCCCGGCTTGGGTTTTGCCAAGACACCGGCGCAGAACCTGGTGCTCCTCCGGAGCGTTGCGGCCTTCCGCGACCGCTACCCGGTGCTAATCGGCCCATCGCGGAAGTCCTTCATCGGTCGTATCCTCGGTGTGCCGGCTGCAGAGCGGGATGAGGGCACCGAAGCGGTGGTGGCATTGGTCGCTGCCCAGGGAGCGGATATCGTGCGGGTCCATAACGTGCGTGCAATGGTGGCGGTGGTGCGGATGGTGGATGCGATCATGCGCGGTGACCATGGCCGATAGTCTGCCGGGGGAGTTTTTCGGATTCGAACCGCTTTTGACCTTGGAGGATAAGGAGCGGGCAGGTCCGGCCGCGCTCGGTTGGGACCTGGACCGGATGACGGACCTTCTTGCGGCGTTGGGTCATCCGGAGCGCCGGATGCGTTGCACGTTGGTTAGCGGCAGCAAGGGGAAGGGATCGACGGCCTGCCTCTTGGAGGCGATGCTGCGCGCGGACGGGCGCAGAACCGGTCTGTATACCTCGCCGCACCTCCATCGTTATGCCGAACGCATCCTGGTGGACGGTCAGCCAGTGGTGGAAGAGGAGAGCCGATGGGGGCTCGGGCAGGTCCTTGCGCACCGCCGCCAGCCCGTGACGGCCTTTGAGGTCGCCACGGCGTTTGCCATCTGGCAGTTTGCTCGCGCGGGGGTGGAGGAGGCGGTGGTGGAGTCTGGCTTTGGTGGCGCGCAGGACGCCACGGCGGCGGTGGATCCGCAGGTTGTGCTCCTTGGCCCCATCGAGCGAGAACACACCGCTCTGTTCGGATCCGATATCACCGATGTGGCGCGAGCGGAGGCCGCGCTCTGCCAGGGGGGGCGGATTGTCTGGTCGACGGTGCAGCCCGAAGAGGTAGGACGTGTGCTCAAGGCGTCCGCCGAAGCAAGGGTGCAGATGGTGCCTCCCGCCACAGCCCTCCCGGGTGGACGTTTCGCCCTGGCCACTCGCGAGGGTGTGCTGCAGGGTGCGCTCCTCCTGCAGGGAGGCTTCCAACGTGCCAATCTAGCCCTGGCGGCGGCGGGGGCTGACTCGCTGGGGTGCAGCGCGGCTGCCATTCTGCAGGGGGCCCAGACCGCATGGCTGGCTGGGCGCCTGGAAACGATCCTCTTGCGTCCGCAGGTTCTGGTGGATTCGGCACACACGGTGCAGTCCGCACGTGCCCTGGCTGCTGCCCTCGCGGAGGCAGAGGACGCCCCGCGCACGGTCTGTATCGTCGGTCTCTTGACAGATAAGGATGCCCTCGGATTCTGTACCGCACTCGCACCGGTGGTCGATGCCCTCTGGGCTGTGCGGCCTGCATCGCCACGGGCCATGTCGCCTACAGTCTTGGAGGAGGCCGCACGATGGGCCGGTATCGCGTCGGTCTCAGCCGAAGGGATCGGAACCGCCTTGGCGGATGCCATGGCGGCTGTGGGCTCTGCCGGACGAGTGGTTGTTACCGGCAGCCTGCGCGTCGTGGCCGAGGCCCGCGCGTTAATGAGCGCCTCCTATCCACCGACGATCCCCAGGGTTCGATACAGGTGAAGCATCCAATACAGGGTCCAGCAGGTTGGTCCCGCCGCACGCATCACCTCCCACGCGCGCATGCGCAGTCCCTGGAGCGATACCTTCGGGTCGGCCAGGTAGAGAGCAGGAAGGCCACGGACGATCAGGCGATGGAAGGAGTGATGCGGCAACTCGCCCACCGCGTTCCAGGCCTGCGCCTGCATCCAACGCAGTCGAGATGCGGCTTCCTTGGCATCTCGATAATAGGAGGCGAAGTTAAGGTCGCCCCCGCGGCGGTCTTCGGCTTGGTCAATCCAGTAGTCGAGGAGGATGTGCAGGCCGGTGACCCAGGGGAAGTAGGCGTGGCGAATGGTTTGCGCCTGTACGGGCGTAAACGGTTCGGTGCTCGCGGCGGTCGCGAAGAGGGCAAAAACACCCAAGGTCGACCCCATGGACGCGGCGGCCTCCCACCACTGCAGTCCCGTCCCCGCCGCCGCTACAAGGCTTATGCCCTGTACCTCGTTCTCTCGGTGCAGGGGCAGATGCTTGGATACCTGGAGCTGGTTGTAGAGTGCGATGAGGACCTCCGCCTCCTGCGTAAAGAGCCGACCGCGCGAGGGATCCAGTGCGGAGAGTTCTGTCCGACAGGTGTCCACCAGGTGATGCAGGTAGTCGTTATCCTCATAGTGTGGGTGCAGCTGGTAGTAGTCCCCGGAGGGTCCGCCGCCGATGGCGTCGGTCATTGCGCCGTGGAGTTGGCGCAGATCCGGTCCACCATCGGCATCCGAGCGGTCACTGAGGTTGTCGAGGTAGTCGCTGATGGTCTGCAGGGCTACGATGAAACGAATGGTGGACGCAAGCGCTGGCCCCGCCAGAAGCGCATACGCGGCACCGCCCTCGCAGTGGAAGCGCTTGTTCTGTAGACTGGACAGGGCCTGGGTGCGCAGTTCCGGATCCGTGATCGTCTCCGCCCGGCGGGTCCAGTGCTGCAGCTCAAGATCGGTGAGCGCGAGGACACGGGGGAGCTTTGTGACGAGCTCCACGGCGTTGGTCGGGGGATGGTGGTCTGCTTCCTTTGTTGCCATGTCAATGAGCATATCGCAAACAGTGGTCGTGCATCCCTTGAGAGTTGCACGTGGGCAGGGGTGGATTCGATGCAGCCGGTTCAGACGGCGGGTCTTGTGTTAAACCTTGGAAAGGCCAAGGCAGTCGCACTGGCGCAAGGGCTGGTAGTGTGGCTGCAAAAGCGGGGCGTGGCGGTCGTGGTCCCGCCTGAATTCGTGGACAGAAGCCCTGCCGGTGTCACCGTCGCGGAGCCCGCCCTGATGGGCGCGCGCGTGGACATGATCATCGTTTTGGGGGGGGACGGCACACTCCTCTCCGCTGCGCGACGCACCGCCTCGCACCGTGTTCCGCTCCTCGGTGTGAACGTTGGTCATCTCGGATTTCTGACGGAGTTTGAGAACGAAGACCTGTTCGCAGAACTTCCGGCGGTTCTCGCGGGCGAGTACACGCTTGATGAGCGCATGATGCTCGCCTGTGAGACCACTTCCGCAGAGCGCTACCTGGCGCTCAACGATGTGGTTGTTGCCAAGGGCCCCTTTGCCCGTCTGATTCGCCTGCGCGTCTCGAGCGGGACGCACTGCATTGCCGACTTCTTTGGCGATGGTGTCATCCTGGCGACACCCACCGGTTCGACGGCCTACTCCCTTTCGGCCGGAGGTCCGGTGCTCGCCCCGCAAGTCCAGGGGATCGTCGTCACCCCGATCTGTCCCCATTCCTTCTACTCCCGTCCGATCGTGGTTTCGAGCAATCAGCGCCTGCGGTTGGAGGTATTGGCGGATGCAGAACCGGATCCGGCCATAACGGATATCGCCCTCGCGGTCGATGCACAGGTGGGTCGGGCACTTGCGGTTGGGGAGACATTGGAGGTCTTTGCCGCACTGGAGACAACTCCCCTGGTGCGACGGCCGGACTGGTCGTTTTACGACGTGCTGCGTCGCAAAATGGCTGAGGGAGAAGTGGGAGTAGCGCGATTCTCTGTGGAAGAGCATTAGGATTGCGCTGGAAGATTGCCGTACGATGGTGTGCACGGCGGGGCCTGATGCGGAAAAACGCCACGTGTGGAGCGGAGGAACGGACAGATGTCCTCGACCGAGGGACGGATCTCGAAGAAGGAACGGTGGCGGCGCATCCTGGCTTTGGTGGAACAACAAGCGGTGGAGACACAACAAGAACTTACCACCCTCCTCCGGAAAAGCGGCGTGGTGACCACGCAGGCTACGGTGAGCCGAGACATCCGCGAGTTGCGCCTGATGCGCGTACCCGCTGGCCCGGGGCGCTTCCGTTATGCGCCGCCCGGCCGAGCGCAGGCGGCACTGGTCGGGGAGCGCATGCTGCAGGTTTTTCGCGAGTTCGTGGTGAGTGTGGATAGCAGCGAGAACCTTGTGGTGATCAATACGCTGCCTGCGACGGCTGAAGGGGTGGCCGAGGCCATAGACGGACTCGGAGCGGCCGAGGTCATCGGTACGATGGCAGGGGAACGAACGGTGTTTGTGGTAGTCAAGCCCAAAGGCGCGGTGGGAGGATTCGTCCGAAACCTGCGCCGCCTCCTTGCGAACTCCGACACGGGGGAGGTGCAGTGATTCGTGCTGGTCCGGTTGGAGGCAGAGGACCTGCTTCTGGTCAAAGAATTGGAGCTGGACTTTCAGGAAGGCCTCAATGTCCTCACGGGTGAGACGGGGGCAGGCAAGTCGCTGCTCTTGGATGCCCTGCGGCTAGTGCTGGGCGGGCGGGGTGGTGGAGAGTTGGTGCGGCAGGGGGCGTCGGTCGCCAGGGTTCGGGCCATCTTCCAGCCGACCGACTGCACCGCGCTCCAACCACATCTATCCGAACTCGGTCTGCCCAGTGACGATGACGAACTCTTGATCCAGCGTGAACTGGGTGCGGATGGTCGCGGTTCCGTTCGTGTGAATGGTCAACTGGTGACCGTGTCCATGCTGCGACGGTTGGGCGGTGCTTTGGTGACGGTGGCGGGGCAGGGCAGCCAGCACCGCTTCACCGATCCGAGCGCGCAGTTGGCGTACTTGGATCGCTTTGGTGGGGTTCCGCTCCTGGAACTGGCGCAGGGGACGGCGGCTGCCTTTCAACGCTGGACAGAGTCGCGCCGTACGATCGAATCCCTTGGCGGGGAATCCGAGGACCTCGATGGGCGACGGGACTTCCTGGTGTTTCAGGTACGCGAGATCGATGCCTTTGATCCGCGCCCTGGAGAAGAAGGGGCGTTGGAACGCCGCAGAGAGGTTCTGCACGAGGCCGACCGCATTCGCGCGGTTCTGGAGGCAGCGATGACGGAGCTGCGCGACGGGGAAGCCCCGGTTGGGGAGCGCCTGGGCCAGTTGGCACGAGAACTTGCCACGCTTGAGCGGCTCGATGCGAGGCTCAGCGAGCCAGCGTCGCTTTTGCAAGAAGCGGCTGTGGCGGTTGAGGAAGGCGCACGGGCTCTCGACCGTTACCTTGACGGTTTCTCCTTCGATAGAGCGGAGCAGGCAGCCGTCGAGGAGCGTTGGCGGGGTTTGCAGGACCTGAAGCGGAATTATGGGGTGAGTTTTGAACAGGTCCTTTCGCTACGGGTGCGGCTGGCCGCCGAACTGGATTTGATGGGTGATCGTGCTGACCGGTTACGGGAAGCGACCGAGGAGATGCATGCCCGTGCGAGGGACCTAGCGGAGGTGGCAGAGCGGCTCACCT
>JAJYVN010000071.1 GCA_021791995.1 Bacillota bacterium | reverse complement strand
GGAGATGCGCGGACGGCGATCCCACAACAAACAGATGAGATAGAGGACCACGAGAAAAACACTCGCCGTTACCATACCCACAAGCCACCCACTGCTCTCCCGCAACAGCGTGTGGACAAAGGGCGTCCGCAGCGTCGCAAAAGCATCCATGATGGACACCATGCCGACCGAGGCACCGACCAGAAAGAGGCCAAAGAGCCACTTCTGTCGCCGCGCGCTGAACAGCACTGCGGCAAAGATGGACGGATAACCGA
The DNA here is from genome assembly GCA_021791995.1 of Bacillota bacterium. Classification (GTDB taxonomy): domain Bacteria; phylum Bacillota; class Sulfobacillia; order RBS10-35; family JAJYVN01; genus JAJYVN01. Next base: position 11,295 of record JAJYVN010000071.1, on the reverse strand, counting down.
CGAGGAACTCCTTCTCGAGCGGCCGGTATGTAAAGATCCTCGTCATAAAGTCTCGTTCGGCCAGCTCAATTCCGGGTACAAGGCTTGCCGACACATTTCCGCTACGTAGGAGGTAGTATCCGCCGATTGCTGCCAAAACGACGAAGACGGCCACATACTTGAACTTGATACTCTCCTCACCCAGCCAGCCAATCTCCCTCCACAGATTGCGCACCGTCGGACCGACGGGTCGCAACCCCTGGAATACAATGAAAGCCACCACCGCAACGGCTGGAATCGCCAGAAAGGTGAGTTTCACACCCCGGTAATACTCCCAGGCAAGCAAGAACGGTGTGCTTCCCAGAAGGGCCGAAATGAGCACCGCACCGGCAAACGCGATACCAGCCATGACAAGAGACGCCCCGGCCGAACGAAGCCAGAGCCTCCCAAAGCTCGGCATTCGCTCCGATTCCCAGTCTTGCCACCGGTGCGCCAGCCACACAAGGGCAAGGCCAGCAAAGACCAGCGCGGCAAAAAACGCTCCGGCCAGAACGGAGAGGTGGTGGGAAGCGACCGAGACCAGGATCGCCAACACCCCAAGTACAGCTAGGGGTTGGTACCCATAGCGCTCGATCCCTGGGAACAGTGCCTCAAGGAGCAGAAGGCCAGCGGCCACCACCGCCAGATTCTCCACAACACGCGCATAGGTGTGCACCTGAACAATGGGAAAGCCTTCTGGGAAGCCGAGCGGATAGCCGCGCGACTGCAGGAGCTTTGCCAAGTCGCTGTAGAATTGCAGCGTCGCCGTCACGGGCGAAGGGCCAACGGTGATGGGACGCAGATACAGTATGCGCATGTTGCGTTCGGTGACGCTACTCAACAGAGACAAGAGCGCCCGGTTATCTCCACTGGTCACGGTGTCCAAGAGCCAACTCGGCACCGAGTAAAGACGGACGGTCACTGGTCCAAGCGCGTCGGTCAAGGGCAGGATTCCGGCCTGGTTGATGTTGGTCAACTGTGAACTGGTCTCGATCACACCAACCAGGTAACCGTGCTGCTTCATCAGTTGTTCAAGCGTTGATAGGTTTGCGGGATATCCGGGAAGGGACGTCCCCGCAAATACAATCGTGTGCACGGACACCCCCGCGGACGTCACGCGGGCAAAGAGTGCCGCCAGTTGCGAAGCACTCATTCCCCACGGCGGACCTTCCAGCCGCGGCACAACGTCCATCTTCCATGTCCTGGCGAGCGCAAAAGCACCTGGCGGAAACCCCAAGGGAACGTCCAGGATCGTGTTCGCATCCTCCGTGAGACCAATCACCGTCTCCGTTCCGACACGATCCACTGAGAAGGGGATGTTCTGCCCGAAGAGAACGGTGCCGAGACTCTGCGCCACCCAGTTCCCCAAGGTCGTTTGGCTGATGAAGACATAGGTGCCGGATGGATCAACCGTGAAGGGGAGCGCTGGCTGCCCTGCGGTATTACGCTGTGCGAGAAGGGCAGCCCCCTGCTCGCTGTTGGCCTGGTCGGAAGCGACGAGGCTCGAGAGGGAGCTTTCTGATACGCTCAGTCCCTCCACGCCAACCGAATGCAACTGTCCTACCAGTGACTGCAGGGAGGCACCCTGGCTCTGCGCAAACGAGGCGAACGCACTGCCGTCGGCCACCAACTCGACCTTGGGTATGCTGCGCTCTGCCTTGATCCGCGCATAGAGCCCTGGCATGGCCGCAAGCAGGCCCAGGATGATCAAACCATACAGAATACGCTTGTGCCCCACGGGTCTACCCTCCCCCGGCACGGATCAATTCACCCGCCATGGCGCGACCGCATCCGCAATAGCGGCAACGGTTTCTAGCCTTCCCATCGGGAACACATGCAGCCCCGCCGCATGCGGAGCAAGCGCTCGCGCTGTTTCGATGGCGATCGCCAGTCCCTCCCTGTCGCCCCCGGTCTCAAGGCGGCGAAGAATGGTGTCGGGAACGTGCATTCCGGGAATCCGGCTGAACCGCGTAGCAGCCTCCAGGCTCTGGAGGGGCAGTAACCCATAGAGAATCGGGATACCTAGGGGGCGAACGAGCTCGTGGAAGCGTAAGGCCCGATCGACATCATACACGGGTTGCGTCTGGCAGAAGCGGACCCCTGCCTCCACCCGAGACCGCAGCTTGGCCACTTCCTTGTCGAGGTCATCAGCGTTCGGAGCCGTTCCTCCACCCACGAGCAGGTTCGTGGCACCATCCAAACGCTTACCGCTCGACGTTCGACCGGAATTGAGCGCAGAGACCAACCGAGCGATCCCAGCCGCGTCCACATCGGATACCGCTTTCGCCTCCGGTTCGTCCCCATCGGCCGGAGAATCACCCGTAACAACCAGCACAGCCCGCAACCCACCCGCTACGGCCCCTAAGAGATCCGCTTGCAGCGCGATACGGTTCCGATCTCGCGTCGTAAGGTGTGCCACCACCTCAACACCCAGCCGCTGGCGAAGCGCAACAGAAGCGAACAGTCCCGCCATGCGCACCCGCGCACGGGACCCGTCCGTCACGTTGAGCGCGTTGACAAGTGGCTGGAGCCGCCTGGCATGCTCGACCAGCGTCGACAAGTCCGGCGCTCGTGGCGGATCCAACTCAGCGGTCAGAGTGAACCGTCCATCTCGCAAACGCTCCGCCAGAGACGCCCCTGTTTGTTGCACCTCGCTCGCACCCCATCCCCACCGTAATCAGGTGACCCAGTGCAGCCTACCATAAAACACCCAGCGCCTTCCCACCACCAACACCACGCGGCATCAATCGACGGTTGTCGAACGCACGCGCACCCCTCCGTCGGCACAGCCCACAAAGACCGTAGGCCGCATACCCAAAAAGAGCCCGTGGTCCACCACGCCAAGCGTTGCCTTGATGTTCTGCGCCAACCTTACCCAGTCCGCTGCAGCAGGGAAACGGCAATCCAAGATCAGGCCGCCGCCATCGGTCACGAAGGGCTTGTCCTCCCCACCGCGCACCACAGGCTCAGCCCCGAGGCCGCGCAAGGCGGTGGCGGTTCGGCGCCACGCAAAGCGCACCACCTCGACTGGCACGGGGGTGCGCTGGCCGAGATGCGCCACTTCCTTGCTTTCGTCCACCACGATGACCAACCTCCGAGCCGAGGCCGCCACCATCTTCTCGCGCAAAAGGGCCCCGCCCAACCCCTTGATCATGTCGCCCGATGGATCCACCTCATCGGCGCCATCGATGTCGATGTCCAGGCATGGCTCCTCATCCAGCGTGCGCAGCGGAATCCCCAAGGCCGCCGCCTGCCGCGCCGTCGCCTCGGATGTTGCGACTCCGACAAAGTGCAACCCGTTCCGCACCCTCTTCCCAAGGGAAGAGACGACCAGAGCTGCCGTGCTGCCCGAACCGAGGCCGACCACCATCCCATCGCGGACTTCCTGAGCCGCTTGCTCCGCCGCTCGAGCCTTCTGCTGCGCCTGATCCAGAGTCAAGCCCACCACCTCCCTACCGAAGTACACCGCGCCGCGCCAATTCCCTACGCGTGTTCACGCACCAAGAGCGCGGCCGCTTCCACATGCGCCGTCTGTGGAAACATGTCGACCGGCTGTACTTCACGCAGAACATATCCCCGCGTGGTCAGGATCTCGATGTCCCGCGCCAAGGTAGCCGGATTACAAGACACATAGACGATGCGCGGAGGGTGAACCTCCGCGATGCAGGACAGCACCCCCGCCGAGGCCCCTCGGCGGGGGGGATCCAACACCACCGCATCGGGATGTCGGCCGCTCGCAAGGAGCTGTGGGAGCGCGGACTCCGCCTGACCCAAATGGAACCGCACCGGACCAAGCGACACATCGCGGTTTAGTGCCAGATTACGGCGCCCGTCCCGGATGGCATCCGGCACCTCTTCCACCGCCTCGACAGTAGCACCGGACCGTGCCAGAAAGAGGGAAAGCGTTCCCACACCTGCATAAAGGTCAAACGCGTTCTGGCCCGACGTCAGGGCCGCCTGCTGCACCGCAACCATGTACAGCCGCGCCGCCTGCGCCGGCGACACCTGAAAAAAGGAAGGTGCCGAGACCTCGAAGTGCAGCCCATCCAACTCCTCAGTGAGGTGATCCGACCCGCGCAGAAGCCGTGTCTGCCGCCCCAAGATGGCGTTCCCCGGTGCCCCCTGCACGTTCTGCACGACACCGATGACCGCCGGAACCTCACGCATCAACTGGTCTGCCATATCGACACCCTGGGGGAAGGCGGGACGTGCCGTGACAAGGCACGCCAATACCTTCCCTGTACTGCAGCTGACCCGGGCCACCAGGTGGCGCAAATCGCCGTGCCCCGTGCGCGGATCATGGAGCGAGACATGCAAGCGGCTGACCTGCCGCCTCACGGACGCCAGGACCGCATCAAGGGCAGGGTGCTGAATGGGGCAGTTAAGAAACGGCACAATCCGGTGGCTGCGATTGGCGTAGAACCCCGCCACGGGCCTTCCGCCTTCGAGCGCAAACGGCACGGCCATCTTATGCCGATAGCGCCAGGGTGGATCGGCCGCCAGCGTGGGAGCGACCAATGCCTCCGGCTCCGCCACATGGCCAATTCGACGCAACGCCTCAACCACCAGGGTCCGTTTCCACTCCAGCTGAGCCGCATACGCCAGGTGTTGCCAGGTACAGCCACCGCAAGACTCATACACGGCACAGGGCGCGGACGCTCGCAGGGGACTGGAAACGAGCAACCTGCGCAGACGAGCACGAGCGTACGAGGCGTGGCTTTCGGTTACCTCCACCTCCACGCGGTCACCAGGGGCGGTTCGTGGTACAAACACCGCAAAGTCACCCGTGCGACCCACGCCATCGCCCTCGGTCGCCAGCGAGGTGATTTCCAGTTGTAAGCGATCACCCGGGGCCACACCGCTAGCCATCTCTGCGTCCTTGCTGCCGGGTGCACTGGAGGCCCGCCATCGATCACGCACTCCGGACGCCTTCTGCACCTTCGCTCGGGTACGCTTCACACAACCGCATCGACTCCCTCAATAGGGTTCTGATCATGCCCGAACACCTGCAATAGTGGCTCCGCTCCGAAAACCATCGGCAACGATACGCACGAGGATTTTCTCTTATCATTCGCTCTCTGCCGGTGGGCCTGCTCGGTCGGCGACCCGCCCTGGTGCTAGAGTCCAGCCGGAAGCGGTGTGCCGTTTCCCACCCTAGTAGGATCGCTCAAGTGGTTCCCAGTCTCCTTCCGGCGTCGGAATCGACCTCGCAGAATGCGCTTCACCACATCCACCTGCGTCCACGGATGGATTTCGGGATCGTTCACCATGGTCAAACCGATGCAGGGCGGCAGTAACGTCCGCGTCACCATCTCACCCGCATTGCAGGCAATGAAACCTGTCCCCGTGCCGGTTGTCCTTATGGACGTACCCACACGTCGGAACGCGACATGTGTGACTGGTATACGCAGCGTGGACGGTTTCCAGGCGGGAACATCCCGCCTGCGACCGAAACTCCAACCTCTCTCGCAGGGTCGAACGAATCCAGAGCGAGATAATCCGCAACAGCTTGCGGCTCTTCGTTCGGCCGCGCAAGTGTGGCAGGTCTTCCACAGCCAACATGACGGGTCGGTTACGCAGCGCTTGCCGAACCGCCTGGCCGACCGTTGTTGGGACGGAAGCCTCGCCTCGACCCCGTTTCACTCGCAACGTTTGGTGCCCTCGGTTGTTGCACCGGATGCGGGATGCCTTGGCTGCATCACCCCGTTCATCGGCCTTCGTAGCCACCTGGAACGGCTTGTTTCGGGCTTTGGCGGTCTCCCCAGTCTCGTCGGACAGCCGTTCCAGCAGGGTGCCGTAGCCCATCCCCAGCTTCTCGCCCGTGCACGTAGCGAGCACTTCGGTTCCACCAACGTCGATCCCGATGGCTGAGCCGCTTCGCGCTTCCACCGGCACCCGCACATCATAGGGTACATGCACCGAGGCGGTTCCGCCGTCTTGGTGTAGCATGATACAGACATGGTTCGATCCTTTTCCTCGGCCGCATAGCGGCAAAACGCGCCGCTTCCGTGGCGTCAGCGTGGCCACCGACACGTATTGCCTGCCTCTCTTCTCGAAGACGCTGTACAGGGTGCTATCCAGCGCAAAGCTGCGGCGCACCTGCACGCGGGGTGGCTTACCGAGGGCCTTACGCAAGGTCCGGCACAGAAACTGGACGACTTCCTTGCGTTCGGCAGCGGAGCGTGCCATCCCATTCCCCTTTACACCCGGTGACGGAGTTGGATCCGGTGCCTCGCCCCGCAAGGTGGCTCCGATATGCGCATACCGATGGAGTATCCAGAAGGCGTAGTGCCGTTTGGCGCCGTCGAACCGCGTGAATACCTTCGCCTTCACGTGCGTGCCGACAACGGCACTTTGGACATGACGGCGCATGGTGTCCACGGCGTCCAAAAGCGCTTGGTCCTGCAGGTGGGCGGGTACTCCATCCAACCGTTCCCCCTTCGTGGCGGTCCGAAACGTGCGCAGGTCATCCAGGTGATGCCAGGCTGTCGTTCGGCCCAGCATCCCTAGGAATCTGTCCTTGACCCGCGTGAAGGCTAGGACGACATTCAGCAGCGTCTGGCGTTGGCTGCGGTTGAGTGGAAGTGTCTCATCCTTCGCTGTGCGCTTGAGGGGTTGCTTGCTACCACCAAGCCCCATCATGACACGCCCAGCTCGTTCGCCGCTTGCTTCAACGCATCCAGCACCTCTTTGTTCTTGGGACTGCGACTTCCGTACAGCCGCGCCGAAAAGACAGTGATGATCTCCAGAACGTCCTGGACCAATTCCTCCTCCTCGAAGGAGGCGTCCTCCGATGCGTTGAGGATGATCACCTCAGTTCCGAAATGCTCACAGAGGGCGAAGACCAGCTCCGAGCCGAAGCGAAGAAGCCGGTCCTTGTGCGTCAAGACCAACCGACCAACTTTACCGGAACCGATGCGGCGAATGAGCTGCCGCAAGCCCGTTTTGTGATAGTTCAACCCTGACCCGAGATCCTGTAGCACCTCATACGTCCAACCATTGGCAGCGGCAAACGACTCCAGCAAAGCCACTTGACGGGCGAGGCCGTCCTTCTGGTCATGGCTCGAAACCCGTGCATACAGCAAAGTGGCGCGAGCCGACGGCGCCTTGTGCGGCAGCAAACCGCGTAGCTTGGCCAGGTCGTAGCGGCGGAACCCAGTCGGCGTCCGCTCCACCTCGATCTTTCCTTGCTTCTCCCATCGCCGCAGGGTATCAGGATGCACCCCTAATTCCTTTGCAGCTTTGCCAATACTAACCTTCATGGCGCAAGTGTATGCTTGTTGCCCCTTGAAGTCGAGAGCCGCTAGTGCTTTAGCGTGCAGTGTCTCCCCCCCAGCAGTCCATGCCTTGGGTTATACCACCTGCCTGGTAACACCGCCTCGCAGACGTCAAAACCGCCCAAGTCGTGCCAAGCACCATATCGGTTTCATGTCGAAACAACGTGCAGGTGCAACGGCGACTGGAGCACCTGCACCAAAAACACCTCGGGGCAAGCAGTGTAGTGGCAGATCTCATACATTCCGGGGTCTATGGACCGAAATCGGCGCGTCATCCAGTCAAGAAGACGTCAGCACGAATGCGAAGTCGTTCGTAACCGTTCAGGGGTAGGATTCGGTGACGGTTAAGAGGGGGGGGGGGTGGTCGAGGGTGTGGGCCTGGGCGAGCGTGAGGGGCGGGCGTGAGGGGAGTAAGGGCGCCACATTGAGGGCAGACCTTGTCCTCCTGTGCCGCGTCATGCTCCACATGTTCCTCCGGCAGACCCGCGTACCGGTCCCGCCGCCGACCGTGGTCCTGCGCCCCCGGCCGCTGACGCCGCCGCCTCCCCTCCGTTGCCGCGTACCCCTCGCCGGGCTGCTGTTGGCTCCGGCGACCGACCCGCGCCCGAGCGTGCTGGCCCGTCGTCACCTGCAGCTTGCGTGCGACTTCCTCCGCGCGTTGCACTTGAGCGAGCAACACCGCCCGCTCCGCGGCCCGCTTCGCGCGGTCCCGTTGGCGCAGCCTCCACAGCCGAACTCTCTCAAGCACCGTATCCTTGATAGCGGCTTACACGCTACCAGGTCAGCCCAGTCCTGTTCAGTCCCTCTCAGCGTCCCGCCAGCCCCTGGCTCATGCCACGTCCTTCCATCGCCGCCGACAGGTGTTTGGCGTAGCTTACCGAATACTTACCTCACGGGACGACGTCAGCTTGCTGTCAGCTCTCCGTCAGGGAACATTGGCTACCGCGTGATAGCCTGAAGTGAAGCGTGCACCCGACTCGGCAACGGTCGGTGTGCGCTCAGGGTCGTCGGAAACCCTCTCGGTGTCCGGGAGCCGGAGGCGGTAAGCGTCTTGCTCCGCTCCGGGTGCCGCCGTCGGACGCGGTGGCGGAGCGCTACGCGAAAGAAGGTTGGAAGGTGCGGGGTGCCGTGAGGTCCGGTTTCACGGCCATTGCCGGCATAGCCATGGCGGCAGTCCTGGTGGCCGTCTCCGGGTGCGGCTCTTTCGGGAATACGGGCAAGAACCCCGCACCGGCGTCATCCGCTACCCAGCCGATCCACACCTCTGGCACAACCGCATCATCCGATTCTGCGTCCAACGCGGTGTCCGACACGTCCGCGGCACCGCCGAGCGTTGTGGAAACCCAAACCGCACAACTGCATCCGTTCACCGGTGGTGTGCCCACATCTTTCACGGCGGTGGACTTTATCACCGCGGAGGACGGGTGGTTGGGCGCCAACGATGCACTGGGGGTCACGACAAACGGCGGTCAGACCTAGACATGGCACGCGCTCCCTGGGCTCACGGTGAACAGTATTAGCTTCGCGGATCCCACCTCAGGGTGGCTGGTCGGTTCCTCCAGTTCCTGTTCCGGCTCGTCCGAATGTCAGAGCGTGGTGATGCATTCTACCGATGGTGGTGCGACCTGGGTGCGGCAGGAGGCGGCACCGTGCGGGAGTACCTGCACTCCCGGCACGGTGCACGCGATCGACGCAACACATGCGTGGGCATTCGTCGGGTGCCCGAGGGGGCCCACCTTCGATCCCTGCGTCAATCTGATGTATGCGGGCGACCGAGGTCAGCAATGGCAGCCGGTGGGGTTTCCATCTGGCTTCGCCGCAAATTCCATGGCCTTTGTGAGCGCAACAGAGGGCTGGGTTGCAGGCTGTAGGACGCCGCCGCAAGACATCGGAGACTGCGAGACCGAAATCCTGCACACCGGCAACGGAGGCGATTCGTGGCAGACCGAGGGAATCCCGTCCGCTATCGCCACCGGGGGGGCGGCACTCTCCTTCATCAATGCCGATGACGGGTGGCTGGCCCCCGGCGGTCCGGCCCCCACGATGGGTGGAGAGTGGCAGCCCCTATACGCCACTACAGACGGTGGTCAGAGCTGGTCTTTGGTGAAGAGTTCGTATACAAGGATGGGCTTTGCGGGAGGCCCAACCTTCGTCACCAACGCGGTCGGTTACATCCCGGTCGCAGCAGGTGCGGGCGTGGGGCAGGGCGCGGTGGTCCGCACCTCGGACGGTGGCCGAACGTGGAGCAGCAGCGGGGATGCCGAGGGGTGGAGCATGTCGAGCCTCTCCGCCGTGGGGACGCAGGACGTGTGGGCCATCGGACAGCAAAAGTGTTGTGGTCCGGACTTCCTCGTGCGGTCGACCGACGGCGGAATGACCTGGACACAGATGCTTCCTGCGCCGGTGCCCACCGCCGGTGTCGACTTCATCAGCGCCGAGACCGGCTTCGGGATTGGGACGTTGTCCGATCCTGGGGCGGTCCTGAAAACCGAAGACGGAGGAATGCACTGGACGGTCCTTGCCGGACCCAGGCGGACGCCGGTGGACCTGACGTCCATTGTCTTCGTCAACGCACTGGATGGTTGGGCAGCCGGGACGGTGGCTTGGTCCGCCTCAGGCGAGCCGACGAACGGAGGCCAGCCCCTCCTTTTGGCCACCGGGGACGGCGGGCAGACGTGGAGTGTCGTTGATCGTCCGGCGAAAGCGATAGTGGGATTTGGATTTCTGAATCCCAGGCAGGGGTGGATGGTGACCACAGGATCCACGTCGTTGTTGTGGACCACCGATGACGGCGGAAGGTCGTGGACAGAGGGACCGGAAATGCCAACGGGAGAAGCACCCGCAAGCGTTGCTTTCCTCCAAGAGGAGGGTTGGTCCCTGCGCTTCGCTGGCCATCAACCGAACCAACCGTACATACTCAGCTACTCCACGAACGGTGGAAAGGCGTGGTCTGATCTCTCCGCCATCCCAGGCAGTTCAGGCCCGTTTGCCCTCGATCCCGTAGGGTCGGGAGATGCCTGGATGGCGGTGACCGGCGCCCTTCTGTATACAACCGATGGTGGCCGGACCTGGACCGAGTGGAACCTCGGGAAATTGCCAGGGCCCGAATCACCTGAGGTCCTTGACTTCACCGGTCCGCAGGACGGTTGGCTGCTCACCAGCCAGTTCGGGGCGAGCGCTCTGTGGCGAACCGTCAACGGTGGCGGTACGTGGACGCAGTTGTGGTAGCCGAGCCGCCAGCCCTCGCGCTTATCAGATCAACCTGAGCGTCACGCGCAGGGGGGAAAGGGGATTCAACTGTTGACCAACTAGATCTACGTCTAACGACAGATGTGGTATACTAAGTGCATGAAGTTAAGTACATGGGCGAAGGAGCAGGGCATCCGGTACCAAGCCGCGTGGCGAATGTACCGCGACGGCAAATTGCCTGTGCCAGTAGAGCAACTACCGACCGGCACGATCATCGTCAAGCCTCCGAAGGAGGAGCCTACCGGGGTGGCGGTTTACGCGCGCGTGTCCTCATTGGACCAGCGTTCGGACCTCGACGGGCAGGTCGCGCGCGTGGTGGAGTTCGTGACACACAAAGGTTGGCCTGTGGTGCGCACGGTAACGGAGGTTGGATCAGGGCTCAATGGGCACCGCCCTAAGCTTATGAAGGTATTGGCGGACCCGTCGATCGCCATCGTGGCGGTCGAGCATCGGGATCGGCTCCTGCGGTTTGGTGCCGAATATGTCGAATCTACGCTTGCCGCGCAGGGTCGACGCCTTGTCGTGGTCGATCCGGGAGAGACCAAGGACGACCTCGTGCAAGACAGGATCGACGTGCTGACGAGCATGTGCGCACGGCTGTACGGGCGGCGGTCGGCCCGTCACCGCGCAGAGAAGGCGCTGAAGGCGGCGAGTGAGGTATGACGGTCCACCAGGCGTTTCGATACGAACTGGACCCAACGAAGCAACAGCGAAGCCTTTTGGGTCAGTCGGTCGGCACAGCCCGCTATGC
>JAJYVN010000070.1:6453-11615 GCA_021791995.1 Bacillota bacterium | reverse complement strand
GGCAGCGGGTTTTCCCGTGCGAGGCGTGTGAGGCAGAGATCGACTGAGACCTGAACGCGGCGCGAAACCTTGCGTCGCTTGTCGCCGGGAGTTCCCTGGAGACGTTAAACGCCTGTGGAGCAGAAGGCTCTCGCCAGGAGAACGGCCTGGTGAAACCGGCTACTGCGAAGCAGGAACGTTCCAATAGGAAACCGGCAGTAGCCGGAAATGAAAGCCTATAAGAACAGGAACGGTTCACCAAGCACGCGGCAAGGAGACCGCTGCCTTCACGAAGCGGAGGAATTGGTGCTTTCCACCTATCTATGGTTATGCCGACACGGCGCGCGTTGCGGGAGTGGTTGCCTGTTGGAGTGCGCTGGTTCACGGGGCGGGGCCATGACCGTCGCGTGACGGAAGCCATGGACGTGCGGGTGATCCCACTTTTGCGTGCTGGGCCGAATGCTTGAAAAGGGGGGTGTATGGTCCTGGGATGGGACTGGCAAGAGGTGAGGGGCGTTGGCTTCTGGCGTGTTTCGTTCCTGGAAGCGGTCGGACGGGGGGTGGGGTGCGGCGCGGTGTTCTCTTCGCGGCACGGCGGCGCCAGCGCTGGGCCATACCGCTCATTGAATCTCGGAGCGGCGGTGGGAGACGATCCAGAGCGGGTCGAATGCAACCGCCGCTGCTTTGCCTTTGCGGCTGGGTTTCGCGTGGAGGCTTGCGTGCGCGTTCGCCAGGTCCATGGTTCAGTTGCCGTGGAGGTCAGGACGCCGGGTCTGGGAGGGGCTGCGGACGCGATGGTTACCGCGGAACGGGGGCTTGTACTGTCGGTTGGGACGGCCGACTGCGTTCCAGTCTATCTCTTGGATCCGGAGCGGGGTGTGATCGGGCTCTGCCATGCCGGATGGCGCGGAACGGTGGCGGACGTGACGGCCTCCGCGCTGCGTGCGATGCGGGATATCTGGGGTTGCTCGACCGGACGAATCTGGGCGGCCATCGGCCCTTCGATTGGTCCGTGCTGTTATGAGGTCGATACTCCGGTAATTGATGCGGTGCAGGCAAATCTTCCGTGGTCGGCCGACGTGCTCGGTCGTCGTTCGACCGGTCACGCGTACCTGGATCTTTGGGAAGCAAACCGTCAAAGTTTGGTGGCCGCAGGAGTGGACCCCGACCAGGTCTCGATTGCGCGCATTTGCACGTCTTGCGCGGAGAAGCTTCTCTTTTCCCACCGGCGGGACGCAGGGAAAACGGGACGAATGGAGGCAGCGCTTTGGATGGAGGTCTGAGGCGATCGTTGGCGCACAGTGCCGGAACTTGCGGCTTGGTGTGGGCAGGTTCACGGTGCGTGGTGCCAGAAACATGGCTGGCAGGAGGTGCCATCCGTGTCACGCTTGCGTTGCGGGACTTCCAGGGTTCTAGTCTTTGTTGTGTTCGGGGTGGCGGCCTTTCTATTATTGTGGCTGGTAGTGGCTCCGCCGGGCCCCGTGGTGCGCCGATTGGCCGGAGCAGCTCTGGTTCGCGACGGTCACCTCACCGTGCAGTTGCACGCGCCTGCCGTGTTTTTTCACCCCGGAACGCCGATCGCTGCCCCGGTGAACGGGACGGTCCTCTTCCTAGCGTCCGCTGGACCGGTGGTAGCGGGACAGGTCATTGCGGTTCTGATACCGACGGGCGGTACGAGCGCGTCCTCGGGTGCGTCTCCTGCGGTGGCGAGCGCTCTCTGTGCCTGGCAAAGCTGCCGCGAGGCTTGGCGCGCTGTGCCGGCTCGATCGGGCATCCGGCTAGGGCCGCTCATTCCGAGGCCGACGAAGCCAGAGAGTGTTGCTGCCGTATCCGTCCAGGCGCAAAGCGCTGGTTGGTTTTTTCCAGGATCGAGCATTCTCGACTCCCTCAGTACTGGGGCCATCGCGGACCTAACATCGGCGGTACTTCCGTCGGCTGCGGTCGTCTCACCGAATTCCGGTGCACAATGGTCGACAGGCATGCCTCTTGGCGTGTTCGCTGCGACTTGGCAGGGGGCATGGCTGGCTCTTCTGCCAGCCGCGGACGCACTCGTACCAGGGCAGTCCGTGCAGGTAAAGATGGGCGATCAGCGGTTAACGGCAACGGTCGCGGCGACCGGAAGGCCCTGTGGGGTGCAACGTGTCGTTGAACTGGTCGCGGACCAAGAGGTTTCGTCGGGCCATGGTGCCGCAGAAGGCGATGTCACCGTGGTGTGGCGGACGCCGCGTCTCCCGCTGGTTCCGCGCAGCAGTGTGGCGCCATTGACAGCGTGCGCCTCCGATGGACGCTTCGAGAGTGCGCACGTTGCCGGATGGTCTCCCGCATCCGCACCGCAATGGGCGACGGTTGGGCTCATGGCGGAGGCAGGTGGTGACGCGGCGCTTGCCGTGATGCCTACGCACTGGTCTGCCGTGTTCCTCCGGGCGTCCTGGTTTCCATTTTGGGTGCGCTAATCCGGAAGCGCTTGCAGTGGGTGGGATTGCGGCGCAGAATGCCCAGGAGAGGATATCAGGATCCGACAGAGAATTGGACCAAGAGATTTCCGGAAGGTGTTGTGGAGGGGGCAGGGGAAGGCTGTGGCTGCAAGCGTCGTGGATCGAGTCCTCACGTTTTTGGGTTTTGAAGAGGTGGAGGAGGAGGTCGCTGACGGCGAAGAGTCCGCGTCGGTGATGCAGGAGTTGCCGGACAAGGAGCAGCCCATGCGTGGGCGCAAGCGTTCGCCGCGACCGCGTCATCAGGCGGCGGAGGCGCGGGCACCGCAGACCGAGCGCGAGCCGAGATCCAATGTTGTGCGTTCTGGGAATGTTGCGCGCTTGGTGCCATCCTTTCCAGGTATGGTGGTAGCGTCCCCGAAGCGCTTCGAGGACGCGCAGGAGGTGGCGGACAACCTCCGCAGCGGTAAACCGGTCATTCTGCAGGTAGAGGGCATGGACAGTGAAAACGCCAAGAAGATCGTGCATTTTTTGATGGGTGCGGTTTACGCGCTCGGAGGGGAATTGCACCGGATCGGTCCCGTTGTTCTGTTCGTGCCAGCCGGGGTGGAGGTCACACTGCCGCTGAGCTTGCGGATGGCGGAGCGTGACGTGCCGACACACGGTTAGAGGTAAGCTGGTCGCGCTCGGCTTTCCGGCACGGGTCGGGCGAGCCGGAGTTGCACCGGGGGTGAACCAGTCGGTGCGTTTGGTGTTTGCGGTGGTTCTGTCGGCGTCGTTACGGGTTCTCTTCTGGGCCGTCTTTATTCAGGCGATTCTCAGCTGGTTGCCTGGCGTGGCGAACGCGAGCGCATGGATCGATCGCTTTGAACGGGCAGTGCAGGACCTGATCGATCCCTTGCTTGGGCCGATCCGCAGTGTGCTGCCGACGGGTGGTATGATCGACTTTTCCCCGTTGGTGCTGCTGATTTTGATTCGCGTGGCGATTTGGCTCGTGGGTCGAGTGTTGCTCCCTTGACGGAGGATTGGGTGAAGGGTGGGAAGTCCGGGGGCACGGCGATGGCCGCAGGATGCACCGGGCGGTTTGTGTGCTTACCCCGTTGGATATTCAGAATCAGGAGTTTCGGCGGGTGTTGCGGGGATACAGCGAGAACGAGGTCGATGACTTCCTGGATAAGGTGGTCGCCGATTACGAGACGCTACTCAAGCAGAACGCGCAACTGCGCGAGGATGTCGATGAGTTGCGTAGCCGGGTGGTCCAGTACCGACAATTGAAGAACACCCTGCACAGTACGCTGATTGTGGCGCAGGAGACGGCGGAAGAGGTCAAGCAGAGCGCACGGAAAGAGGCGCAGATCATCGTCCGCGAAGCGGAGGAGGAGGGCAAACGTATTGCCAAGGCTGCCGAGGTGCGCGTGCATGAGGCGGAAGAGCGTTTGGCGCAGATGCAGCGCGAGGCGCAGGCCTTTCGGGCGCAATTGAGGTCCCTGCTGGAGGGCCACCTGGAACTGTTGCGAGGCGATGCCGCGTTTACATTGCCGTCCGGTCGTCGTACGACGCGTGGCGTCGGCGATGGTCCGAATGGCGATACCCAGATTGTCTCCACCACCGCATAACGAGAGATCCATCGATTCGCATAACACTCGGCGCTTGCGGCAATCCTTTCCGGGGGGAAAGGAGTGGCCGCGCCGTGCGTCGCGCGGATGTCCGAGGGCTGCCTGCGGTCACCAGGTCGGGTGTCATCTGTGGAAGTGTGGCGGACCTCTTGTTTGGTGCCCATGGCGACCGAGTGGTGGGATTGATCCTCGCAGGTGGGGCGTGGGGACAGCAGCGACTGCTTCCCTATGAAGTCGTTGCCGCGATCGGCCCAGCCGCCGTGGTGGTGCGCGAATTGGCGACGGTGTCGTTGCCGCGATGCCCAGCGATCCGCAGGTTGCGCCGCAAGCATACGGATCTTGTGGGGTGCCGCATCCTCCAGGACGACGGCTCGGAGCTTGGGACCGTCATGGATGTCTGTTTCGACCCGGAGAACGGGCAGGTGACAGGTTACGTGGTATCCGGGGGGCCCCTGGCGGACCTTGTTCGCGGTTGGTCGTTCGTGTCCCTGGAGCGGATTTGGCGAGGAAGCTGCGCGGGGCGGGGTGTTGTGTTGCTTCTCGCCAATCGTTGAGTGGGAGGGATGGAACCGTGCATTGCCCGCGTTGTGGGAAGGCGCAGATTGGGCGAATCTCTGGCTCTCAGTATTACTGCTGGGAGTGCTGCCTGGAGTTCCATCAGGGGCCGAACGGGTGGGAGTGCTTCGAAGTCGATGATGAGGGGACTCTGGTTCCGCTTTCCCTGCGGACGGGGGAGCCGTTGCCCCCCATCGCTGCTCTGGTTTCTACATCGTCCGGTCGTCCGGAGTGAAGTATTTGGGATACAGGGGTAGAGTCCTCCGGACGTTCGTTGTGACTGTCCTGCTCATAGCCTTCCTCGTGTGGGTGGCGCGGTCGGTCTTGTTGCCATTCGTTCTGGGCGCTACCCTTGCATACATCATCGCGCCTGTCGTGGAGCGGCTCCACCGCTGCGGCCTCGGTCGAGCACTGGCGATTTTCGTCACATATCTGGGGGTGGCGGTGATTGTGCTCGGCCTTGTGCTCGTGGTATTGCCTGATTTTTTGAACGAGGTGCAACGCCTTGGAGCTCTGCTGCCGCAGTATGGGCAGAGCGTGGAGCAAGTGGTGGCATCCGTGCAACGTCGTTGGCGGCGGC
>JAJYVN010000070.1:0-6443 GCA_021791995.1 Bacillota bacterium | reverse complement strand
TTCCCTTGCCGGAGGGTTTTCGGACCACTGTCGATCACGCCATCGGGCAGTTACAGTCCTCTGCGGAACGTGGTGTCCGTAACACACTGCTCGGATTCCGGGGAGTCGTTCGATGGACATTGGCTTTCTTGCTCGCCCCGATTCTGGCGTACTACCTGCTCTTGGACCTTCCCCACATCCGCTCGAATGTGGTGACGCTCATTCCCGTCGAGGTGCGGCAGCCGGTGCTGGCTCTGTTGGCCGATCTGGACGACATTCTGTCGGGGTTCGTGCGTGGCGAACTCCTCAGTTCCGCGGCGGTGGCCCTGCTCAGCACGGTGGCGGCCACGATGCTGCACCTGCGCTACGCCCTCATGCTGGGGGTGCTCGCGGGTGTGGCCGAGTTTCTACCCTACATCGGTCCGCTCCTCGGCGCGATCCCCGCTCTTTTGGTGGCTACGAGTGGCGGAGCGGAACGCGTGGTCCTCACGGCCCTGGCCTATGCTGTCATTCAGCAAATCGAGGGGTCTCTGCTCACCCCAAGCATCATGGGCGAGTCCGTGGGGTTGCACCCCCTTGTCGTCATTGCCGCGCTCTTGATCGGGGAACATTGGGGCGGGTTGGGGGGGGCCGTGCTGGCGGTGCCGGTTGCAGGTGCGCTTCGCGTCACGACCCAACACATCCTGCGGTTCTTGACGCGTGACAGGCCTTCTCGTACGATCGCTTGAGCATCGGGGCGGTTCGAGCGCAACCGCCAGGGGGGAACTCCATGTCCAGACCGCAAAGTGGCTCTGAAATTCGCGAGGCCTTTTTGCATTTCTTTGAAGAGCAGGGCCATCGCCGGGTGCGTTCTTCATCCCTGGTGCCGAGCGACGATCCCACGTTGCTCTTCGCGAATGCGGGCATGAATCAATTTAAGGACATTTTTACCGGACGGACACGTGCACCGTTTCAGCGCGCGACGAGCGCCCAGAAGTGCGTGCGGGCGGGTGGCAAGCACAACGATCTGGATAGTGTGGGGCGGACGCCGCGGCACAATACCTTCTTTGAGATGCTCGGCAACTTCAGCTTTGGAGACTACTTCAAACGGGATGCCATTCGGTATGCGTGGTCGCTCGTGACGGAGGTGTTTGCGCTTGATCCGCAGCGCCTGTGGGTTACGGTATACCAAAAAGACGATGAGGCGGTGGACCTCTGGAGGGAACTGGCGCACCTCCCGCTGGAGCGAATCGTACGCCTGGGGGAAAAGGACAACTTTTGGGCCATGGGAGACAGTGGGCCGTGTGGCCCATGCAGTGAGATTCTGTATGATCGGGGTCCGGAGTTTGCGTGCGGGAATTGTGGCGTTGGGGTATGCGACTGTTCGCGGTGGCTTGAGATCTGGAATCTGGTCTTTATGCAATTCGACCGAGAGGCAGATACGGGAAAACTTGCTCCTCTGCCGCGTCCCAGCATCGATACCGGTATGGGCCTGGAACGGATCGCATGTGTTCTGCAGGGGGTCGGGTCCAACTACGACACCGATCTATTGCGTCCGATCGTCGATGCGGTCGGTCAATTGAGCGGTCGCGCCTATGACCCCGGGGACTCCGGGATGCCGTTGCGTGTCATTGCCGATCATGTGCGCGCCACGGCCTTCCTTATGGGTGATGGTGTGCTTCCGAGCAACGAAGGCCGTGGCTATGTCCTGCGGCGCATTGTTCGGCGAGCGGCCCGCTTCGGTCGTGCCATCGGTCTGGATGAGCCCTTTCTCTGGAGGTTGGTACCGACTGTTCGTCAGATCATGGGGTCGGCCTATCCCGAGTTGGTCGAGCGTGCCGACGGCATTGAGACAGCGGTGCGCATGGAGGAAGAGCGTTTTCGCGAGACTTTGTCGGCCGGCCTGAGCGTCCTCGAAGTGGCAGTGGGGGAGGCGAAGGCTCGTGGACAGCACGACCTGGCGGGTGATGTTGCCTTTCGGCTGTACGATACATATGGCTTTCCGGTCGATCTGACCATCGACGTTGCACAGGAATCAGGGCTGGCGGTGGATGTGGCAGGATTCTCCCAAGCTCTCGAGGAACAACGGCGCCGTGCGCGCGCAGACCTGCGGACCCGCTCGCCACGCTATGGTGCAGGGCCCAACGCGTTGGAACTGCCCGAGACCGACTTCTGTGGCTACACGGATGTAGCGGCGGGGGCGACCGTGTTGGCCATCGTCTCCGGCGCGGACTACCGAGAGCGTGCGGATGCAGCGGAGGAGGTCCAGGTCGTTCTCGATCGGACGCCGTTTTATGCCGAGGGCGGCGGCCAGGTCGGGGATCAGGGATTCCTCGAAAGCTCCGATGGCGTGACGGTGGCTCAGGTGTCCGACACGCGGAAGATCGGTGGCGTATTCTTGCACGTTGCTCGTTTAGGTGCACCGTTGGCCGTGGGGGCCCGTGTGCGAGCGGTGGTGGATCAGGACCGGCGCCGTGCCATCGAGCGCAACCACAGCGCAACCCATCTCCTCCATCGTGCCCTGCGGGAGGTGCTTGGCTCCCAGGTGCACCAGGCGGGATCGCTGGTGGAGCCTGGGTATCTGCGGTTTGATTTCACCTGGGGCCAACCGCTTGACGCCACGCAAACCGCGCGGGTGGAAGCCTTGGTCAACACGCAGATCCTCAAGGCGCAAACGGTGGAGTGGTTCCAATCGGACTTGGAAGCGGCTCGTCGCTTGGGAGCAATGGCGCTGTTTGAGGAAAAGTATGGGGATCGGGTCCGCGTGGTGCGGATGGGGGACTGGTCTCTGGAACTATGTGGTGGAACGCATGTCCACAACACGGCGGAGATCGGCCTCTTTCAACTGCGAGAAGAGTCTGGAATCGGCGCCGGCGTGCGCCGCGTGATCGCCGTCACGGGCGAGGGTGTTCTGCGTCTCATTGCCGAGCAAGAGCGTGTGCTCAAGGAGTCGGCCGCTCTTTTGCAGTGCATGCCATCGGTCTTGCCGAAGCGCATCGAGGAGACGTTGGGCCGGCTGGCAGAACAGGAGCGGACGGTGGCCGCTTTGCGGCGGCAGGCCCTTGGGCAGGAGGGCCAGCGCCTGCAGTCTGCTCGGCAAACCGTGGGGACGGGGAATGCGGCGTTTAGCCTCGTGGCGGGGGTGGTTGGCGCAGACCCTGCAATGCCACTTGATGGGGTGCGCGTGGAGGAGTTGCGGTCCCTGGCAGATCAGGTCCGCAGCCGTCTGGGCAGGGTGGCTGTTATACTCGCTGCGCGTGGGGAGGGGACAAACGCTGCCAAGAAGACGGGTGCCGGGACGCTTCTCTGCGCTCTGACGCCAGATCTGGTGGCTGCCGGGCTGCACGCCGGTACCATTGTGAAGGCAGCGGCGGCGGCAGCCGGAGGGTCCGGTGGTGGGCGGGCCGACATGGCAATGGCCGGTATTTCCCGGTGGGACGGGGTCCAGGACGCGCTGAGCACGGGCGTCCAGGTATTGCGCCAGGCGCATCGTTCGGTTGCGGAGTGAGTCGCATGGTCGCGATTGACACTCTCTTGGAGGTGGTGATAACCTCTTGGCGCGCGTGGTGGGATTGGATGTCGGTGATCGCACGATTGGCATCGCGGTCAGCGACGACGAGCAGATTCTTGCCCAGGGAGTACGGGTTCTTCGGCGCACGTCCCACGACGCTGACGTCAAAGCCGTTGCTGGAATTGTGCGACAGTACCAGACCCAGTTGCTGGTGGTGGGGTTGCCGCGTTCGTTGAAAGGGGCCGTCGGGCCGCAGGCGGAGAAGGTCCTTGCTTTTGCGCGTGCGCTGGAAGAGGGCTGTGCGGTGTCGGTGGCGTTTTGGGACGAGCGATTGAGCACTCGTGCTGCGGAGCGATCGCTGCAGGAGGCGGAACTTCCTCCTCGTCGTCGACGGGCGCTGGTGGATCAGGTTGCGGCAACGGTGATCCTTCAGGGGTTTCTCGACGGTCAGCGGGCTCGGTTGGGGTCGATAGATGCGCAGCCGAGCGATGAGGCGTGATCGGGTTCGCCGACTTTCGATGAGCCGACCGATGTTCCGCTGTTGACGGAAGTGATCGAAACGAGGTGACCGCCCGATGGAGCCCGAAGAAGGGGATACCGTAGTCCTGACGGATGAGAATGGCGTGGAGCATGAGTTCGAGTTGTTGGATGTCTTCGATGTCGACGACAAGGAGTATGCGGTCTTGGCGTCTGCGGAGGAGGACGCGGATGATGGCGAGGAGGCCATTGTCCTTCGTGTGGAGAAGGATGCCGAGGGCAATGATGTCTTGGTGGACATCGAGGACGATGAGGAGTGGGACCGGGTATCGGCTCGTTGGGACGAGATCCTCGAGGATGAGGCGTCGCTCGAGTGGGATGACGAAGACGAGGATGAAGAAGACGAGCTCGATGAGGATGAGGAGCTCGATGAAGACGAGGACGAGGATGAGGACGAGGAGTAAGGGGTGCTCCCGTCCCTGCGGCCGTTGAGCGGCGCACGGTCGAGTGCGGGGGTGGCGGTAGCGCGCAGGTGGCGCTGGCTCATCGGATCCGGCGTGGTTGCGGTGCTCGTCGTGGTGTTCGTAGCCGTGGGGTTACGTGCGGCTCACGCGGCGGTGGAGGTTCCTGCGGCACCCGGCAGCACGATGGTGCATCGCGTTGTGGTGCGGCCGGGGATGCATCTGCGCCGAATTGGGGATCTCCTGAAGGCGCAGGGGGTGATTCGGTCTTCCCTGGTCTTTGATTTGTGGTCGATCTACGAAGGAGAAGGTCGACGGCTGCAGGCCGGAACGTACTCCCTTGGACCAGGGATGAGTGTGCAGCAGGTCCTGCAGATGATTGACCATGGCCGAGTGGCAACCGTCCGATTGGTGATCCCTGAGGGTTGGGACGCGGCGCAAATTGCCGCGGCGGTTGCGCAGTCCGGTCTCGGGTCGTCTACTGCCTTTCTCGCCGCGGCAGACGATCCGGCGATGATTGCGACCATGGGGCTGGATCTGCCGGCTGGGGCTGTGCGGTATGAAGCGGAGGGCTATCTCTTTCCGGCCACATACACCTTCAAGGTGGGGGAAACGCCCGCAGCCATCGCGCAGACGATGCTGCGGGCGTTTGTGACAAATGCTTGGTCGCCCACCATTCAGTCCCAGGTGCAAGCAGAGGGCCTGAGCATGCTGCAAGCCGTGACGCTGGCGAGTATTGTGCAGCGCGAGGTGACATCCGCCTCGCAGATGCAGGTGGTGGCCGGGGTCTATCTGCATCGTTTGCAGATCGGCATGGCACTGGATGCGGATCCAACGGTGCTCTACGGGCTTGGGTTGACGGCGCTCAGTGGCTCTCTCGATGATGCACAACTGGCGAGCGACTCGCCCTACAATACCTATGCACATACCGGACTACCGCCGGGGCCGATCTGTAGTCCCGGGGTACAGGCATTGGAGGCGGTGGCCGATCCCACCCCGACCCAGGCCCTCTACTTTTTGTCGACGCCCAGTGGCCAACTCATTCTGGCCAATACGTATGCGGAGCAACAGGCGAATCAGAAGAAGTATCTGGGCGACTAACGTTGGTCGCGGCTCGGGGGTACGGCCCGCAAGATGGCGGCGTAGCCGCGGATGGTTTTGGCCACCTTCATCTTGCTTGGACCCTCTTTGCGCTCGTAGTGCAGTGCAAGCGGGACCTCGGTGCAGCGTGCGCCCAGGCGGTGGAGCCGGAGCAGGATCTCGGCCATACAGGCAAACCCGTCCGTGGTGATCAGTGATTCCGCTCCCCCTGTCAGGGCGCGCCGGATGATGCCGAGGCGGTATGCGCGGTAGCCGCAGGAATAGTCGCGGACACCAGGAACGGGCCGTGCGATGCGGAGGAGCGCGCTTGCGCCACGACTGAGGATGCGGCGATGCCACGCCAGGCCAAACTCCCTGCCGCCGGGGCAGTAGCGGGAGGCCACGACAACATCCGCGCCCTGTAATGCCTGGCACATCTGGGGAATCAGTGCGGGGTCATGCGTGTTGTCCGCGTCCATGACGATGACCGCGTCGTCATCGTCAAGCGGGCCGGCGGCCAAAGCCGCGAATGCGGTCCGCATGGCCGTTCCGAGGCCATGGTTGGTGTCGTGGCGCAGGACCTGGACGGGGAGATGGTCCAGGGAGGTGGTCGCGACTTCGGCGGTCCGGTCCTTCGAACCATCGTCCACCACCAACACGCGGTCGACAACCCCCAGATCCTCGACACGGTGCAGAAGCGGCGGCAGGGAGCGTTCTTCATTGAATGAGGGAAGAACCAGGACACGGCGCATTGGCTTACTCCTCCCATCCGCAAGTGGTGGGGCGTAATATGCCGCACCACCTGACGGCGTACGCATGGACGATACTGCTTGGTGGGCGATGGCGGCAAGGGCATTATTGCGGTGGTTGTCCATCCGGTGGTGTCAACTGCTGCCCGATTTGCCTGACAAACCGCGACAACCGTTGTTCGTGCCGCCCCAATCCGGCTTGCGCCG